>CAYRFY010000333.1:0-8767 GCA_964423635.1 uncultured Armatimonadia bacterium
GCCGTTATCCTGTCCATCCTGTTATTCCTTCGTCGTGGCTGTAGTCGTTATCCGCCGATATCCGCCGTCATCCTGTCTATCCTGTTATTCCGTCGTCGCGGCCGTTGTGGTCTTGCCCCTGGTTGACCCGGAGACCTACAGCCGCTATGGTATTGGGGCGGCCGACGGGCGCGCTACGAGCTATACCCGGTAGAGAGGATCTCGTGCCTATGGCGAACTTGCAGCGCGGGGAGCAGGACCACGAAGAGCCCGATCCGCTGACTGCTGCCCTGCCGTATGTAGTGCCGTACGGTGTCTTCGCCGTGCTGACCACTCTGGCGCAGTATCTGCCGGACTGGAAGACCGCTCTGTACGCCGTGAAGGTCCTCGCGGTGGGAGGCTGTCTGTGGGCTTACCGCCGGCAGTACTCGGAGGTGCGGGTCAGGTTCACACCCGGCATCTTCCCGGCGGTACTGGTGGGGTTGGCCGTGATTGCCGTCTGGATCGGGCTCGACCGCTACTACCCCCAGTCCGGCTCGGAGTGGCGGGCCTTTTTCGGAGGAGTCCGTGTCTTCGAGCATCCCGAGAAGATGGAAACCGGCTTCAACCCCTTCGACGCCGCTCAGATCATGCCGCCGTTACTGGCCATCGCCTTCCGATTGCTGGGTGCCGTGCTGCTGGTACCGATCTTCGAGGAGTTGACCTTCCGGAGTTGGCTGCTGCGGCAGAGCATCAAGCTCGACTTCAAGTCGGTGCCCATCGGGACTTTCACGTGGCTGTCCTTTGTCCTGACTGCCGTGGTGTTCGGCCTGACCCATCGGGAGTGGCTGGCCGGAATCCTCTGCGGGCTGGCCTTCAATGGGCTCATGTGCCGGCGCAAAGACATCTTCCTGTGCATGGTCGCCCATGCCACGGCGAACCTGGCCCTGGGAGTGTGGGTGCTGGCCAGGAGCGCGTGGGGTTTCTGGTGAGTCGTGGTCATGGCGTTGGGGAGGCAACTCCAGGCTCAAACTCGTCCACCAGACGACATGGCGTTGTGGTCACTCGGCTAATGTCCTCCAATAGGATATGGCCTGAACCACGGCGATCCATGGCGCCTGACGGCCGCGTTGCACCCAACTTGTTACGTGAACAATCGCACGCATTATTGACTCGCACCGGATACTCTGGCATCATTGGGTATCAGAGCAGACGTGTCTGCAACCAACGGACCGGCCATGGCGCGGTGGGACGGCAGGTCATCACTCGACTACGGACGGTTTTGCGGGCTGAAAGGGAGTGCGTAATTGCGAGTGGCTTGTAGGGCGTATTGTGTGGCAGTGGCCGCCATCCTGGCGGTCGTTTTGCTACCCGGTGTTGCGGGAGCCGTGATCTACAGTGGGTCCTTGTCAACCAGCGACGGTGGACTGGTGGGTAATGGGGGATGGACCGCAGCCACGCTGCGGTGGGATATCTCCTGGTCGGGCGAGGCCACCAGTCCTTGGCAGTATAGCTATACGCTTACGGGACCGACGGGGCCGCTGGCCAAGGAAATGAGCCACATGCTGCTGCAGGTTTCGGATACATTCACCCTGTCAGCCCTGGATTCTTGGGGATCGTGGCTGACGCCCTCGGTGGGCGTCGTGGACGCGGGGTACGAGAGTTCGAACCCCGACCTCCCTGATGGGTTCTACGGGCAGAATGCGGTGAAGTTCGACGCGAGCGACACGGCGAGTGGCTATGTCGCCAACGCCGTGAGGTTCTCGTCCTGGAAGGCCCCGGTGTGGGGAGACGTGTACGCCAAGGACGGGATCTACGGGAAGGGCGACGACAAGGAGTGGACGTGGGTGTACAACGCCGGAGTGCCGGACGCCGGCTTTGACCCTTCGACCGCTTCGCTGGATCGACAGGCCGGTGCGGGCTGGGCCTATGTGCTGCGGCCGGACACGGTGGAGGGAGGAGAGAGCTTCTCTCACACCCCGGAGCCATCCGTGGGCCTCCTCCTGCTCGTGGGCATCATCCCCGTCGGAATCGGCGTTCGCCTGCGGAGGCTTCGCCGGCAACCGTAGGCCGCGTTACATCGTAGACGGGTCCTGAACGCCCCGCGCTTCCGGCGCGGGGCGTTTTCGTGTGCCCGCCCGGCTTTCCGGCCCACCCGTTGACCTCCAGGCCCGAGTGTATCCGAAATCGCCATTCTGCCCATCCCCGCCACCCGCCGAGTGCGCTACGTTTTCGGGTGATAATGGTTATGTAGCGCCGAAGTCGCCCGGATACCGCCGATGCAGGCGGCATGGCGCCTGCGAAAATAGGGCACTGTCCTGGTATTAACCGAAAAGCCTTGAGTAAACAAATGCAAGAGCATGTAGGACATTTTACCAATCTAATAGCCCCTATGGATTGACTTCCTTCGCTCCATAGGATAAATTGTGACCGTGGGGGTCAGAAGCAGTAGCAGCCTCGGTGGGCGGAGGGAATGATGCGCGATGAAGATCGGGCCAGGCCGGCCCGGGCAGTAGGGGTAGAACGGCTCCTGGGAGCAATTACCGGTCCGCGGCTGCGGACCGGGAAGGGAGGACCACGGCATGGGCAAGTCTAGGCACGTGGTCATCTTGGGATTGGTCATAGTATGTGTCATCACGATGTTCCCCGGAAGTGCGGGGGCGGTGATCTACGAAGAGAAGTACAGTGGTTCACTGACCGGCGGGGCTGGTCTGACGGTGTACGATGGATGGTCTGGTGCAACGCTGTCGTGGAACGTCTTGTGGAATACAGATCAAGAGCGGTGGCGGTACGAATACACGCTATCTAACCTGGGCCAGAAGGATGATGTGAGCCACTTTTTGATTGAGACTTCGGACAGCTTTGGTATTGAAAACCTCCAGGAATGGAAAGATGGGACAGTTCCGCCGGTAGTCTACACATGGACGCCTGGCGACGGCGGGAGCAATCCATACCTCCCGTCCGACTTGTACGGCATCAAGTTCGACACAGACGGGTACGCGGATACGACCTCGGTTTGGTTCGAGACCGATCGCAGCCCGGTGTGGGGTGATTGGTACGCCAAGGACGGCGTTGAGAAAGAGGAAGGGTCACAGGAGTGGGCGGTCGCATACAACAAGGGCTTCGGGACGACGGTAGGCGAGCTTGGCGAGAACTGGAATCTTCCAGCCTCTACCGCCAACGGAGTGCCGACCGGCTGGACACTCAACAGCACCGGTGATTATGCATGGAACTACGTGCTGACGCCGGACACCATCACCGGCGGCAGCAGCGAAGTGGACCCCGTTCCTGAGCCCAACATCGGCCTGCTTCTCCTGCTGGGCATCATCCCCGTCGGCATCGGCGTACGACGACGCAGGGCCCGCAAGCAATCGTAGACACCATCGCAGCCCATCCCGGACCCCGGCCGCCCCGTGCCTCCTGAGGCACGGGGCGGTTTGTCTTGGCGCCGGTGAGCGCCGCTCCCCGCCCGACCGCCACCATCCCCTCGCCACCTCGCCGCACCCTCCCGTCCGTTATCACCTCACGGGAACCTCCCCTCGTCAACTGCAGACACCCGGGCACACTCGAGCCCGCCGGAGAGTCTTTGGCGCCGGCGGCCTGCACCGAAGGCGGGCGCGACTCGCGCGTTTGGACAGGCGCGGCATTGGGTAAAGTGGGGCGTCGGTTTTGCACACCCGAGAGCCCGCCCTCGCATTGCCATCAACAACAATCTTTGCTCAATCGCTCAAGTTCCTTATGTCGACGACCAATGACCCGATTAACACAAGTGGGGTCTGCCCGTGTGCCTTTTGGGGTGCAGCGAGCGTGAGGCCTGGCCCGGAAGGGGTATCGTTCTATGTTGATCAAGCATGGATTCACTGCATTGGCGCTCGTCACGATCTGGATTGCCGCGTGCCTGCTGGCGGGCTGCGGCGGTGGAGGGGACGGTTCCGTCCCGGCTCCCGCCGCCAGCGACGCTGCGGCGGTTGGCGCCGATAGCGCGGCCACAGCGGCCGCCGTTGTGGCCGATGAGGACGGCAGGGCGAGGGTTCTGGTCGGTCTTCGTCACGCCCCGGGGGCATCGGATCGCCAACTGATCGAGAGTGTGGGGGGCCGGGTCAAGGCCTCCTACCGCATCATCCCGGCGCTGGCAGCGAATCTCCCGGAGAGGGCCGTGGCGGCGCTGCGGCGCAATCCGAATGTGGCCTACGTCGAGGGCGACGCGAAGATGCAGGCCCTCGAGGACGACCTCCCCTGGGGAATAGACAGGGTCGATGCCGAGGTGGTCTGGGGCGGGGTGCAGGGAGCGACGAGCCTCACTGCGGAGAGCGTGACGGGCGAGGGGGTGAAGGTGGCCATCATCGATAGCGGGATTGATGCGGCCCACACCGATCTGGCGGGCAACTACGCCGGCGGCGTCAACTGCATCACCGGCGGCTCGGCCGCGGACGACAACGGTCACGGCACGCATTGCGCCGGAACGGTGGCCGCCATGGATAACGCCCTGGGCGTTATCGGGGTGGCGCCGAAAGTGCGGCTCTATGCCGTCAAGGTGCTGGATTCCAGCGGCAGCGGCTACTACAGCGACTTCATCGAGGGGCTGCAGTGGGCCGTGGACAACGGGATGCAGGTGGCGTCGATGAGTCTGGGCGGCACCACCGATTCCATCAGCCTCCGATTGGCCTGCGATGCGGCCTATGCGGGCAACGTCCTGGTGGTCGCCGCGGCGGGCAATAGCGGCTCCGGGACGGACACGGTGGCCTATCCGGCCAAGTACGATTCGGTCATCGCCGTGGCGGCCACGGACAGCGCGGACAACCGGGCGTACTTCTCCAGCACAGGCCCGTCCATCGAGCTGGCGGCTCCGGGCGTCGGCATCGTCTCAACGGTGCCGGGTGGCTCCTGGGCCTCCAAGAGCGGCACCTCCATGGCCTGTCCGCACGTCACCGGCGTGGCGGCCCTCATCATCCATGGCGGCGTGACCGCGGCCGCCTCGGTGCGCCAGGTGCTGCAGAGCACGGCCACCGATCTGGGCGCCGCCGGGCGCGACCCAAGCTTCGGCTTCGGGCTGGTGAACGCCGCGGCGGCGGTGCAGTCGGGGCCGGTCGTCATTGATGAGGCGCCGACGGTCAACCTGACCGCTCCCGCCCAGGGCGCCACGGTCGAGGGGACCGTCCCCCTGCTCGCGGAGGCCTCCGATGACCGGGGCCTGACCGCGGTGGAGTTCCTCGTGGACGGCGCCCTGGTGGGCACCGACGGCAGCGGCGCCGATGGTTGGTCGTGTGCGTGGGACAGCACTTCGGTCGCCGACGGCGCTCACACCGTGACGGCGGTGGCCGTCGACAGCGCCGGCCAGAGGGCCACCGACTCCCACGGGATCACGGTACAGAACCAGCCGGTGGTGGTCGATGGCCCGCCGACGGTCAACCTCACCGCTCCCGCCCAGGGCGCCACGGTCGAGGGAACCGTCCCCCTGCTCGCGGAGGCCGCCGATGACCGGGGCCTGGCCGCCGTGGAGTTCTTCGTGGACGACGCCTTAGTGGGCACCGACGGCAGCGGCGCCGATGGTTGGTCGTGTACATGGGACAGCACTTCGGTCGCCGACGGCGCTCACACCGTGACGGCGGTGGCCGTCGACAGCGCCGGCCAGAGGGCCACCGACTCCCACGGGATCACGGTACAGAACCTGCCGCCCGCTCCCGCCACCGGCGCGCTGAATGGGAAGGTGACCCGCGACGCCAAGCCACCCAAGGCTATCGGCGGCGCGGTCCTGACCGCGGTGAACAGTGCCACCGGCGAGACCTTCACAAGCACGGCCGACGCCAAGGGCTCCTACGAGATGACGGGGGTACCTGTCGGGACCTACTCCGTGACGGCCTCCGCTCCGGGGTACGTATCGCGGACTCAGACCGCGACGATCGTTGCCGGAGGGAACCTGAGACTGAGCTTCTCGCTGCCCGCCGGATAGTGGCGCAGCCGGGATCCGACAGAACGCACAAGGGGCGTCCGAGGACGAGGGGTAAACCTCGCACTGCGGACGCCCCTGTCGGTTTCGGAACAGACTCAAGACGGGCCCTGTCTGCCTCGTCAGGGGGAGAACACCGTCTCCCGGCGGCGCACTACTTGGCGTTGATCCGATACCGTCGCCGGATGCCGATGCCCAGTGGGATCATGCCCGCCAGAAGCAGCAGGCCCAGGGACGGTTCCGGGGTGTGGCTGCAGACCGAGTATCCGCTGGCGGAGTTGAACTCCACCGTCTCTTGTGCGGACGGGTTGGTGAGCCTGATCCACTCCCAACTGGGCCGCGGCCAGATTTCGAACTCAACCGTGAGCGTGTTGCCCTTCGCGCTCGCCGCCTCCCACCAGTCATCCTGAGTGTAGGTGGGCGTCCCGACGGTCTGGTCAGCCGACAGATACTGATAGCCATGGGCAACGGGAACGGAATACTGCCGGAAGAACCCGAGTGCGTCGGTAGCCGGGTTGACGGTGGACACCTGGAAGTATCCACTCGTGGCATGGCCCGGCTGCCAGTAATTGTCCATGGCGAACCACACGTTCTGCCCGGGAAGCAAGTCGAACCACGTGCTGCCCTTGTTCTGCATGGGCGCCGCGATCCAGTCGGAACCCGCAACGGGACGTGTGTCCGCCACCACATCATCCAGTGTGTACCATACCTGGTAGTCGATGGCCGCGTTCACACTTCCGGCCACCGTGCCGACAATGAGCAGCGCCAACAGCACGACCTTCACGAAAAGCCCTTTCATCGGTAAACCTCTCAATCCCATTCTCCCGTGTGTCCCTCCATGGAGCCGGATACTCTCTGCCTCGTCTCCGTCGCTGGATTCGAGGTCCGTCATCGGAAGCACACCGTCGCACTTCGTAAGTCCCATGGCCGCTTGCGTTCTGCCTCTGGGGCCGCGCTTGAACGCCGACCCAAGCCCTCCCGGGCTCTCCCGTAGGCCGGCTGCTGTTGCCGCGGTCCGGACTCGCCTGTACCGTTGTTCCGGCTGTGCGCCGGGGGCCGGACCGCGTGTGGTGGCGCAAAGGCTTCGGGGGGCGGTCCATCTCGGAATGGGAGAGGAGAAAGACCTTCTTCCGCTCCCACTCAATGCTTCGGCAAGGAATACGCCTCATCAGTAGCCTTCAATAATGGGCTATCGGCGGGGTATTGTCAAGCGATCACGCGCGACTTAAGTAAACATCCCCCAACCACACGCACGTTTTTGCAGGTCTACACTTATAAATACACATAATAAACGGATTATGGGAAGCGCTCTTTTCTCAGATAACACTAAGCTGCGCAAGGGCAGCGCAGGAGTCATGCTTGCCCAGGCTGGCTCTGCATCTTGGCGAGGTTGCGGGCGTGGTCCTCCAATGCCGGGACCCACTCGGCTCAGGCCGCTGAGGCCGGCGACGCACGCCTCCAGCGTCAGGGGCATGAACCTGTGGTGGGACGAAAGATGGCCTGCTTGTCACGCAAGGGTCCCGGCCCGGTCTGCCGAGGGTGGAGGCAGACTGTAGAACCGGCCGTGAAACCTCTGGACGGCGATCTGCCAGATGCTCCCCAGTCGCGCCATCACCCTCGGGGCCGGCGCACGCGCGTGCATCAAGCTAGACGGGGCCCGCGGCCGTCGCTCCCGCGCGCACCGCCTCCCGCCGGGCGCGGAGACAAACCTGGCTCTCGGAAGGTGCCCTCCCCGTCCGCGGCCAATCTCCCCGCCCATCATGGCCTACCTGCTTCTCGTCCCGCTCCTGTATGCGGCCCAGAGCCTGTTCGCCCGGGCCGTACAGCGGGCGGAGCTCAACCTGTACGCCGTGGGCGCGATCACCTACGTGTGCTCGGCGATGATCTATGCCGGGCGGCTTGCGCGCCATCAGACTG
Organism: uncultured Armatimonadia bacterium; assembly: GCA_964423635.1. Lineage (GTDB taxonomy): Bacteria > Armatimonadota > Zipacnadia > Zipacnadales > JABUFB01 > CAYRFY01. Next base: position 7,823 of record CAYRFY010000333.1, read on the forward strand.
CCCCCGATGCCGTCGTGGTCACGGGAGGGATCGTTCTGGGCGCACTGTTCGCGGCGACGTACCTCGTGTTCGTCCCCACCCTCGCGGACCGCGGGGTCTCGGTCATGGCCGCCATGTGCCAACTGTCGGCGCTGATCCCCATGGTGGCCTCCCTCACCATCTGGCACGAGCACCCCACAGCGGTGCGGCTCACCGGGGCCGTTCTGTGTCTCATCGCCATGCCCATGCTGGCCCTGGACAAGGGCGTCACCGACACCCATCTGACGCCCCGCAAGGTGCTGCTGTTTCTGGGGATGATCGTGCTCAACGGCGGCGTGCTGGTCTGCCTCAAGTGGTTCGACGAGCAGGACGCCGACCCGCAGTTCGACGGCTTCATGCTGGTGACGTTCAGTGTGGCGGCTCTGGTGATGGCGGGCCTGTGGCCGGTGTACCGCGGCAGGTTGAGCCGGGGAGTGCTGGGATGGGGCGCGGCAACGAGCATCGTCTACGCCGGGGCCTCGCTGATGATCGTGCAGGCCCTCAAGACCTACGACGGTGCCGTGGTCTTCCCGTTCGCCGAGGCGACGGCCCTGGCGATGACGGTGGGGTACGCGGCGGTGTTCTGGCGGGAGACCCCCGGGAGGTTGGGTCTGGCGGGGATCGGGCTGGTCACGGTGGCGGCGGTTTTGGTGAATATGTAGGGGCGGCCTGGCCCGCTCGAGGCTGTAGACGTTCCCGGGAGCGCGGGTCGCCGCTGAGCGGGACCCGCCGCAGCTGGCCGTCCGCCGTTGATGAGCGGTCCTGCAACTCGACAGTCGGTCAGGAGCAGCCTGAGGACGGCGACGGTCTGTAGGGCGCGGGCCTGTACCGCGCCGATGTTACCCCCCGGCGACGGTCTGTAGGGCGCGGGCCTGTGTTACTTGTCGAAGGCGCGTATCGGAACACTTGTCACAATAAAGTAACGGT
>CAYRFY010000334.1:0-8762 GCA_964423635.1 uncultured Armatimonadia bacterium
ACAATCCCGCCGCCATCGGCCGCCGGGACTTTCACGACAGGCTCTGGAGACCCGCCGGCACGGTGGCTCTCAACACTGTGTGCCCACGGCCGGGAAGGTGCTCGGCCAACGACGACGGCTGGCCGTTCCGCGCCACGGACCACGCGCCATGCCCGTTCGCCGTTTGCCGTAGCCCTCTCCTGAGCAGCCGTACCGCGAAGGAGAGGGAAAGCGGCCCGGTAGGGCCGCAGGGAGCGGCGCCGTTACCCGTTAGCGCTCCACCGGCTCACGCCGATGGCAAGCCTATTCCACCGCTGACGGGGCTGAGGGCCAACGGCGGATCGCTAGCCGTACCGACCGTACTCCAGACAGGCCCGCCAATAGGCGGCCATGTTCTCGTCCGGCGTGCCCTCGCGGAAGCTGTCGCTGGTACCGCAGATCCAGCCGCCGCCGGGCTTGGCAATGCTCATCGCCTCCGCAATGACCCGATCGATCAGCTCCGGCGTGCCGTGCTTCACCACATACAGAAGGTCCACGTACCCCTTCAGCGTTGTCACGGCGCCGATGGTGGCCTTCGCTTCCGCAAGATCGAAGTCGCCCACCGGTGGGGGCGTGCAGGTCTCCAGCACGTCCACGCCGGCATCGGCGATCATCGCCATTGTCCGGGACAGCTTGCCGTCGTCATAAAGGTCGTACAGACCGCCGCAACTGTGGGTGAGCTGCACATGCTCGCGGATCATGGGGATGAAGACCTCCTCGTACATCCGGGGAGACCATCCCGCGGAGACCGAGGTGTAGTACCAACTCCCGAAGATCCAGGGGATCCCGGCCTCATGGATGTTGCGGATCAGCTCCAGGCCGCGGCGGTGATGGATGTCCAACTGGGCGTCGAAGAACGCCCGGTCGTCATAATAGTCGGTCATGATGTCCTGCATGTCCCTGGCATCGCCGGCCTGGTGATCCAGCGCACCGGCGACGCGCACCATCACGACGCCCTTGTCCCCCAACTGCGCCTGCAGGTCATGGACGAACCCGAAGTCGCGATTGAGCGGTGGGAGAAGGTAGCGCAGGCGCTCCAGGTCTTCAGGCGCCTTAACCAGGTACTCGGTCTTGATCGGATTGGGCGAGACACCGTATTCCCGGCCGCCGGGCGGGATCTTGGTGCGGTCCGCGAGCCTGCCGGCGGGCGTGTGGAAGGTGCGCTCGACAACCTGGTATTCGCCCTCGGAGTACTTGATCTGCTCCACCTCGACCTCGGGCAGGTCGTAGGTCTCCGGGTAGCTGCCGATGTAGTTGGGGGTGCCGTCGTACACGATCCACATGTGGTCCATGTCCGGGAACTGCGCCATCTCGGTGGCCAGGTCGCCACGGCCGTGCTTGTGAGTGAGATAGACCCCGGTGCGGGGGCTGATCGGCACGCGGTCGGGCTCCTCGTGACGTACCGCGCTCTCGATGCGCTCCCTGCCGGTCATGGGTGCGCGGGTCACAAAAGTCACCTCACCGGATGGGCTGTGCGGGGGATAGAGCCGGCGGTACTCGTCGAAAGGGAGAGCCTGCGCCAACGTAAGACGAGTTCCGCGTACGTGGGCCCGCATGGCGGCCTCGGCGGCCACACCGTCCCGGGCCTCGATGGCCGCGAGGACGTGGGCGTGAGGGTCCTCTGTGGAGGGAGTGGGGCCCCGGTCATCCTGGTCGGCGCGGGAGCGGCGGACCAGGAAAGCCAGCAGCATCAGGGCCTCCGCATGCCCGGCGCCGGCGAGGTACTCATTGCCTCCGCCCCGGATGATCTGGCGATGGAACTCGAAGTCATGGCCCCGGACGGCCCTCGAGTCGCCCTCGGCCCGAGCCCGCTGCATCCGGCGCCAGATGGCTCTGAGCTCCGCGCGCTCCTCGGCCCCGGCACGGAGAGCAAAGACCCCGGCGGCGGTGCCCTCGAGACTCTCGCGCACCTCGTAGACCTGACAGAGCTGGGCCAGGGACAACTGGGCCACGCGGGAGCCGCGGTAGGTGTCGCGGGAGAGCAGGCCGAGAGTGGTGAGGCGCTGCAGGGCCTCGCGGACCGGAGTGCGGCTGACTTCAAGCTCGCGGGCCAGGGCGACTTCCGCCAGGCGGTCGCCGGGCTCGAGATCACCGGCGGCCAGCCTGGCGAAGATGGCTTCGGCGACGAGGTCGGTGAGAGAGGCACGGGAGACGGGGGTGGAACCTTCAGGTTGCATACTGTATACAATATGCAACCGGCCCCCGCCCGTCAAGACCCTTCTCACACCTCCGGAAGGCCCCCGGTACACACCCGGCGAACCCATCCCCCCAGATATCCCGCCCTCCCGGAGGACACCATGCCCGCACACCTGATCCCTCTCGCCGCGCTCCTGCTGGTCGCAGCCACCGCATCCGCGGCCGCAGCCGAGCTCCCGCACCAGCAGATCGCGGCCGGCGACGAGGCCGGCGCCCGGGTCTGTGCCGTCCTGATCGGCGGACAACCCCTGGACGGGATCCTCCGGGGCGCACGCGTGCAGATCCGCCGCCCCCATGGCCAGGTCCTCTGGGACGACTTCGACCCCTCCCTGCATCCCTGGCTCCTGCGCGCCGGCCGGTTCGCCGGACGCAGCGTCCTGCTGATCGGGGTGCGCAAAACCGCCATCTTCGACCCGAGGGAGGGCAAGCGGCCCTTCATCTACGAGGTGAAGAGCTCCGGCCGCGGGCTGCGCAAGATCTGGCTGGGCACCAGCCTCTCGCGCCCCTTCGAGACCGCGGACTTCGCCGACCTCGACGGCACAGGGGAGGACGAGCTGATTGCTCTCGAGCGCACCGCGACCGGCGGTGTGAGCCTGGGAGCCTACATCTGGAAGGGGTTCGGAGTGGAGGGGATCGCCCGCTCCGCGGAGATCGCCGGGGCCTGCGACCTCCGCGCCGCCGACGTCTGGGGCGACGGCCGCCGGGAGGTAGTCGTGCTGGCACGCACCGGCACGCTCTATCGCTTCCTCGCCTACGAGCTTCGGGGCGAAACACTGCTGCCCGTGGCCCTCGCCCGGGCCACGGTGACGTCCGATGGGGTTGACTGGTCCCCGGTGCCCCGCGATCGCGGCGGTCCCGGGGCCGTCGAGCTGAGGGGGAAGGTGACGCGCAGGCTACCCTTCCGCGCGGCAACGGCGGGTGACGACAACGACAGTGGAACAGGATGGACAGGATAACGGCGGATAACGGCAACGACAGTGGAACAGGATAGACAGGATAACGGCGGATGAAGGCGGATAACGGCAACGACAGTGGAACAGGATAGACAGGATAACGGCGGACGAAGGCGGGTAACGGCAACGACAGTGAAACAAAATGGACAGGATAACGGCAACGACATTAGGCCAGGCTCGGCAGGATATGCACAGCGACGGCGCACGGCACAAATACAGCGGGACGGCCCGTCCTTGCGTGGGCCGTCCCGCCTCCAGCCGTTCTCGGTGTTCTCGGCCGTTCTCTGCGTCTCTGTGTTCAGCCGTCCGCCTGCTGAGTCGTTCTCCGTGGAACTCCGTGCTCTCCGTGTCTCCGTGGTGAGACGTTGACGTTCTCCGCCGTTCCTCGCCTCTCTCCGCCTCACTCCACGGCAAAGCTCCTCGTCCACTGCGGCATCGCCGGCTGCTTTCCGGCCTTCAGCATGGCGATCCATTTCTCGTCGGTGAGCCGGTCGCTCACGGGCCACTGGAACTCGTAGTACGACATCACCCCGCCCTTGGCAAGCTGCAGCCCGCCCTCGGGCACCGGAACGACCACATAGATGCGGTGGGCCATGCCGACGCCCACCTCCAGGCACTGGCCGAAGCTGGTGTGGATATCGGCGATGGTGGCCATATTCCGGTCGGTGGTGCTGGTGATCTCGTGCCAGTAGGCCAGTTGGGTGTCCGAGTCGACGGTCTCGAGAGCCAGACGTTCCAGCTCTCCCCCGAAGAACTGAATGCGCTCGTACTCATCCCTGGACAGCGCCGTACCCAAAAGCTGCTTCGCCGAACAGGTTTCGAGGAACTCCAGGGTGTCGATGAAGGCGGCGTAGGTCTCTCCGAGCGTCTCGGGCAGCAGGTCTCGCTGGCCCAGGCCCTGGTGGGACATGACCGCCAGGCGCTTGAGGCTGCCGAAGACCTCCGGGTATGGCTCGATGTAGCCTTTGACCTCTCGGGGATCGGGGCCGCCGAACTCCGCCCCCGACGGCTTGCCGTAGAGGAGGGTGTCATGCCGCAGTTGGGCCCAGCTCCCCTGCGCGGTGGCCAGCTCCTTGTCCAGCCAGGCATCATTGCGCATGAAGGTTGGATAGCCCTCACCCTTGGTCTGCAGCAGCGGCTGGAGGCTGCCTAGCCAGCCCCAGTACAGGTTGCTCCACCACTTGTCCTCGGGCGTATTGGCGAACTGGGCGGTCACCTTGTCCAGTTGGGTCAAGTAGCCGGCATACTGATCCTGCTTGTAGGTACCGATGAGCAGGTCGCGGGCCCGGGTGGAGCCCAGCACGGCCATGACATCGAGCCCCATCGGCCAGTACCGCTGCTGCTCCTCCGCATTGGCGCCCACCAACGGATACACCAGTTGCTGGAGGGCATACGAGTCGGGGATGAACCTCTGGCCCATGAACCGGAACTGCCGTCCCTGGGGCTTGGCGGCGATCTCCTCGAGGTTTCCGGCCTCATCGGCCTGTAGGAACGCCGGAGCGATCTCCGGGGCGGGCAGCGTCTCGCGGGCCAGGGAGATGAACTCCCGCAGCTTCGCCTGGTCCGCCAGTTCGGCCAGTGGGATACCGTCGCTGTAGACCTGCCGCGCCAGGGGCAGATACTGGCCCCAGGTGAGGTCATCGGCGCTGCCCACGAAGAACGAGGTGGGCTCGTAGATCCGCTCCCACATGCTTTCGACCCAGTCACTACCGGCGAGAATGCGGGTGAAAAGCAGGGCCTGCAGGGTGTGGTGCTCGGCGATGGGCTCGGAATCTTGCTCGGCGTCCAGCTCGAAGCCCAGGGTCCCGTACCACATCATGGCCATGAAGTATTGCTTGAGCTCCTCGCTCCGCGTGTAGTGGCCGCGGGGAGAGAACTGATCGTAGTGCACGGTGCGGCCGGTGATGCCGGAGGGGAACCTGCCCTCGTGGGCCACGGCCTTGGCCAGCTCATCCTTGGCCATCTCGATAATCGCGGCCTTGTCGGGAACGTCGGCGCCGATGCTCGGAGCCTGCCCCGTGAGGAACGACCGAGCCACGAGGAAGTAGGCCAGGTTTCTCGCCGCGGCCTCCTGCACCGGTCCCTCCGGCGCCGCCTGCAGTTGCTTCACGCTCTCCCCCGCGCAGTGCTGGGTCAAAGCGGTGCAGATGCGGATCAGATGCTCCGTCTCCACGGTGCGCAGACTCTTGTCGAAGAGGCTGTGGTAGGTCTGAAGAATGGAGTCGACGGTGATGAAGTTGGGCATGGGGCCCTTGTCGTAGTCATCACCATAGTCCTCGTACAGGAGGAACATCTGCTCCACCTGATCGGGGACCACAACGAACCCGTTTCGCACCAGCGCGGCCTTCTGCGCCGGGCTCAGTGACGGGGCCTTGTCCAGATGCCGGACACCGGCGAGACCCGCGGGGATTTGGTACGCGGCCACATTGGCCGGATACACGTCGGCGGCACTCGACAGTACAGCCGACAGACAGAGACACAAAATGCAGCAGGTGAAGAGCTTCGGCATAGCTTCAGTTACCTCCAGCGAAATAGTCTCAATGCTTTCTCTTTTCGTCGCGCTCGGAGGACACACCTGCGCGCAGAGCACGGCAGGAGCGAGCCGCGGACGGCACCAGGCCATCGCGACGCGGAGTGTGCCGCGGCATGCAGGGAACGCAGCACAGTGAGAGGCCGCGTTCCGGGGCGCCCGGAGACCTTTCTCCACCGCCGAGGGTGAAGGGGCGGCGGGGCGCAACCAGACCGCATCACCCGGCGCTGCCCGGCCTGCCGGGTGTCCGCGGCCGCCCGTCACGGACGCGCGCGGCCGCGGACACCCTCTCCCCTACTCCGATGGCTCCGGCTTGAGGTCTCCGCTCTGCACCATGGCCGCCAGCGGGTTGTCCTCGATGTCCAGCGGGAAGTCCACCCGGCCGCGACGGCGGCTGGATTCGTAGGCCCCGAAGATGATCTCCGTGGCGATCAGTGCGTTGTCGGCGTCGAGCTGGCACTTGGTGCCACTTTGCAGGCAGTCGATGACATCGGCGATGGCGCGCTCGATGAAGTTCGGGCCATGGATACTGGCTCCGCCTGTGTCCGGGAGGCGCCATTCGCTCTCACCCGCCTGGCGGTAGCGGATGGGCGGCCCGTCGTTGACCCCGACCTCGATCACCCCGTCGGTTCCGATGAGGCGATTGGTGCACGGGATCGGGCGACCGCCGCCGGGAGCTCCGGTCATGATGAGGCCGAACACCCCGTTCTCGTACTCGGTGAGCACGACCTGCTGATTGTCATTGTGGGAGCCAAACACCAGGCTCTCCTTCCGATAGTCGATCTGGCCGATGACCCACTTGGCCGGCACCTCGCCCTGGAAGAAGCTGAACATGTCGATGAAGTGCGTGCCCGTGTCGTACAGGTTTCCCGCACCGCACTCCTGGCGCACCAACTGGCCGATCTCGCCCTCCTCCAGGAGGTCCTTGGCGATCCGGAACGGCTCGCCATAGCGCCGCTGGTGGTTGAAGGTAAGCTGTACCTGCGCCTCCTTTGCGGCCGCGGCCATGCGCCGGGCGCCGCCCCAGGTATCGGCCATGGGCTTCTCGCAGTGGATCGCCTGCACCCCCGCTTTCACGGCATCCAGCACCATCTGTTCGTGCAGGTGCATCCAGGTACAGATACTGACCACATCCAGATTCTCCTCGGCCAGCATCTCATTGTAGTCGGTGTAGATACCGGGGACGCCGTAATTGTCGGCAAAGTCTCGGGCGTTTTGCTCCACGATGTCGGCGCAGGCGACGATCTCGCAATCGCAAAGCAGCTTGTAGCCATTGGCGTGGCTGTAGGCCATGGCATAGCCCTTCGGACCCGGCGGCTGCTTCTTGCCCGTCCCGATCACACCAACTCTGAGCTTGCTCACGTGACTGACTCCTTCCGCGCCCGTGGCGCGTGGATGTAGGGGTGAAATGCGGCAGGAGAGTATTCCACCGAGCGGGACAGAACACCTGTCGCCAACTACAGGAGAGGATACCGAGACCGGCAACCAACTCAGACCGCGGCGACACGAAAGACCAGGAGGACGACGGGGACAATACACAGAGGCACCAAACGGCGGTAGGGGGTAATAGCGGAGGGCCAGGGGGGCTCCGGGGCCGCGCCCTTCGGGCTCCCTGGCCCCCAGTAGGGCACCGTCGGCCGGGGCGGACTTCCCGGCCGGGCCTCCAGACGTCCCCGCCGCGACCTACCCGGCGGCGGCTACAGCGGCCTGGAGGTCGCCGGAAGTCACGACCCCGCGGAGGTTGCCCCAGTCGTCCAGCACCAGGACACCGGGAAGGCCGCCTTCGGCGATGCGCTCGTACACGTCCAGGGCCGGCGTGCTGTGCCGCACCACCATCTCCTCGCTGAGCGGAGACATCACCTGCTCCACCGCCGTCACCGGCCACAGCGAGACCGGGGTCCCGCGTACCGCGTCGGCCGACAGCACCCCCAGTGGCCGGTCCAGCTCCATGATTGGCACCCAGCCCAGTGGCTGGCGAGAGGCAAGATAGGGGGCCGCCTGGCTCAGGAGCGTGCCCGCGGGGAATGCCAGCTCCACCGGACCGATCAGACTCCCCATGGGGATACGTGACAACGAGGCCCGCACGTGCTCGCGCCTGTACCCGGCCCTGGCCACCGCCACAAGCAGCAGCCCCATGCCCCCATTGAAGATCGCCACAACGATGCTGTGCGTGGTGATCCCCAGAAATAGTCCCAGGGCGGCCAGGGCGTAGCCCACGGCCTGCCCCAGGATCGAGGCAACCTTAGTCGCGCGCAAAAGATCGTGCCACCGCCACCACAGCAGCGCCCGCACCACGCGGCCTCCGTCCATGGGGAAACCGGGCGCCATGTTGAAGATCGCCAGGATCAGATTCGCGATGGCCACGCGGTGCACCACGGCGCGGGCCACGGCGGCCTGCCCCAGCGTCGAGGCCAGCCAGAACAGCGCCCCAAACACCACCGCCAGCAGCAGGCTCATCCCGGGCCCCGCCAGCGATATCAAAAGCTCCTGCTTCGCATTGCGGGGCTCGTCTTCCATCTGGGCCACGCCGCCAAACACAAATAGCGTGATCCTGCTCACTTCCAGCCCCTGCCAACGAGCCACGAACGAATGGGAGAGCTCATGCAAGAGCACGGAGCCGAAGAACAAGAGCGCCGTGATGAAGGCCGCGAGCCACCTCGCCACCTGCCCTACGGACCCATGGACACCCCACAGACCGCCATCCGCCAGATCGCCCCAGACCAGGAGGAAGATGATGATCCAGGAGCTGTTGATCTCGATGGAGATCCCGCGGATGCTGCCGACGCGCCAACCTCTCAACTCAGACTCACTCCTCACAGGACGGACGGCTGGACGCAAGACGACGGCTCGCGATCGACGCGGCGCCCCTCTTGCCCCGGGCTGCAAAGCACACATCGTTACCAGGGGTCAACGGTGCGTCGACACAGGTGGTTCCATGGCCCGGGTAACGAAGGCGCAAGATCTCTGCCTCAGATTATGCAGGTTCCGGGGAGGCGCCCACTCACGTCGCCTCACCCCCCCAGCCCCCTTCTCGGCGTCTCTTCGAGCCGCTTGTACTCCGTCCC
>CAYRFY010000335.1:0-8726 GCA_964423635.1 uncultured Armatimonadia bacterium
GGGCAATGCACACTAGCCACGGGTGCAACCCGTGGGAGAAGCAGGGACGGCAAAGGGCGCCCATCGGGTAGGCGTTTGCGGCCGTTCTCGGGCGTGGCCCGCGATTCCCCCGCGCTCCCAGTGTGTCGCGGCCCAGCCGTCACCCCTGTCCCGGCGTTCTTCCTGGAACTCCGTGTCTCCGTGGTGGGAGGTTGCCGTTCTATGGCGTCCCCGGCGGGTACTCCGTTGTTCGGAATTGGCGGACCTGACTCTTGAGCCATCCGCTCTCACCGGCACAGGTGGGCGGAGCCTCCCCGAGCTTTCTTGACCCCACCGTCCAGTAGTAAGTCGTGGTTGCCCGCAGCAGGCCACTGCCGCCGGGAGCGTACGTGTAACTCCCGGTGGTGCCGGCGGGTCGGATAACGGGGGAGATCATGACCGGGTTGCCGGCGACCGAGGCGTTGTCATAGACGCGAATCTGGTACTCATCGGCACCGGCTCCGATCGTCCAGGTGAAGGTCATCGCGGCAGGGTCGGCGGTCTGGAGCCCATCGGTGGGCGATGTGGGTGTGGCGGGAACGATGTAGGTCACGGGCCCGGCCGGATCGCTGGGTTGGCTGAGGGCGTCGAAGGGGTCCACAGTGAGCGCCGAGGCCTGGGCGGAACCGGTCAGCGGAGGGGCGCCGCTGTTGGGCCTGACCACGCGACGCGCCCGATAGTAGTAGGTTCGGCCGGCCACGAGATCCGGCCGTGCATAGGAGGCGTCGATGCTGCCGGACTGCTGCTGGCCATCGCGGGTGTAGGTGAAGTTCCGGTTGTAGTCCACAGCCGTGAGCCCGGTTCCGCCCCGACAATCCGAGTAGTCCGAGAGCGTCTGCTGTCCGCGGACGTCGATGAGGTACCCATGCTCGGCGGGGAAGCCGTAGAACTCGGCGCGGTACACCAGCCAGGCTACAACCAGCGAGGGGTCCGGGATATTGGAGCTCCAGCCGGTGCGTATCGCCGGTTCCGCACCGGCGGAGACCTGGTACAGGTGCGCGCCGGGGGCGGCGGCGCCGTCCGGCGCGCTGTCGGAGCTGTCGCAGCCCGTGATGGTCCATGGCACGAACAGCGCGCCCAACAGCAACAAAGAAAGCAGCCCTCGTGGCATGCGGATGCCCCCTGTGTCGCGGGCCCGAGGCAAAAGGCCCGCTGCATTCTATAGGGTCGGTGGACGCTCTTCACCGAGCGATGTACCGCCACCGCCTTCTAGCTAACGTTCGTGCCCGGCAGGGGTTCCCCGGCGTCTGTGGGCGGTCGTCTCAGGGCAGGCAGGAAACCCCGGCCCGGTCCGCGAATAGGGCGGGTAACATGGGATGAGGACTCCGGGGCGTCTCCGGGGTCAACCAGGAGGCTCCACGATGTCCGACCTTCGCGACCAGATCCGCAGTCACGAGAACGCTTTCCAGCGACTGCTCGACGCCATCCCCGGCTTCGACGGTTACCGGGAGCGCGAGATTCGCAGAACCGCCGACAAGCTCCTGCGCGAGCACCTGGTGGCCGAGCTGGACCGGGTGCGTGCAAAGCTCCGGGACATCGTCGGGCAGTGGTCCCGCGCCGGCAAGCTCGAGATGCTGGACGATATCGACCGGCTCTCGCGCCTCATGGGCAAGGCCCGAGATTCGCTGCGCTTCGCCGACTACGGCTATACGGGCTTCTTCGACGCCATCAAGATCAAGGAAGAGCAGCTCGATCAACTGTACGAGTACGATCTGTCGCTTCGCGAGCTGATCGTCGCCTGCGACACGGCCGTGGACGAGTTGGGAGCGGCCGGCGAGGAGGCCGTCGCCGAGAAGATGAAGGCGGTTGAGGCGGCCATCGGACAGCTCCAGGAGACGATCGACCGCCGCGAACAGATGGCCGCCGCCGCCGTTACGACGGATGCGTAGAGGTCCGGTTCGGGCGGCATGCATCCGGCACTCGTCGTGCCGGCCGCCTCAGCCTCATGCCGGACGAACACGGAAACACCACCCACCCGCCTTCGGCCTTCGCGCCCTTCGGCGGCACCCACAGGGGGATCTGCATGGCACTTCTGGATGCAATCGAGTGGCGTGACACTACGGGCGATGAACTGGTCTACCGCTGGCCACCCTACGGCTCGGGCAATGTCAAGCTGGGCGCGCAACTCACCGTGCGCGAAAGCCAGGCCGCCATCTTCTTCCGCGACGGCAAGGCCCTGGACGTCTTCGGGCCCGGAAGACACACCCTGACCTCGGCCAATCTTCCCCTCGTCGGCGGTCTGGTCAACCTCGCCTTCGGTGGCAAGACGCCCTTCCAGGCCGAAGTCTACTTCGTCAACATGAAGATCTTCACCAATATGAAGTGGGGCACCCCGACCCCCATCATCTTCCCCGACGAGCAGCTCCACTCCGTGCGCCTCCGTGCCCACGGCAGCTACACCATGCGTGTGCAATCCCCCCAGCTCTTCGTCAACGGTGTCGTCGGCACGGAGCACTGCTACGACCAGGCTGCCGTCTCCGCATGGCTGCGCAACTTCATCGCCTCCCGCTTCAACGACACCCTCGGCGAAGTGATGAAGACCATCCTCGATCTCCCGCGGCTCTACGACGAGATCGGCGTGGCCGTCAAGGCCAAGGTCGGCGAGGACTTCAGCCGTTACGGTCTGGAACTGGTGGACTTCCTCATCGAGGCCATCACTCCGCCCGAGGAAGTCATGCAGATGATCGATGAGCGCGCCCGCATGGAAGCCGTGGGCGACATGGGGCGCTTCACCCAGTTCCGCACCGCGCAGGCCATCGGCGACATGGCCAAGGCCGACGGTGGCGGTGGACAGGGGATGGGTCTGGGCGCCGGGATGGGCGCCGGGATGGGCATGGGAGCCGCTATGGCCGAGGCCATGCGCGGCGCCTTCGCCCCCAACCAGGCCCAACAGGGGCAGCAGCCTCCGGCCGCTGAGCCTGCGGCAGCACCGGCGGCGCCCTCCGCCACGGCCGGAGCCAAGTTCTGCCATAACTGCGGGGCACAACTCGTTCCCGGCTCCAAGTTCTGCTCCGAATGCGGGACGCGGGTGTAGGTCGTAAGTCGGCGAGTCCCGAGTCAACGGCAACGGCAACGGCTGTCAACGGCAACGATCCCGCCTTGCGAGAGCAACGGCGAAGGGAGGAACCGATATTCCGGGAGTATCCGTGATCGCACTCAACGGGAGCCCCCGCAAAAGGGGCAATACCGATTTACTCGTGGACGAGTTCTTCCGGGGTGCCGTGGGGGCGGGGGCATCCTGTGAGAAGGTCTACCTCGATGACTACCTCATCCGCCCCCCCGCCGAGCTGGATGACATTCAGGCCCGCCGCGTGGATCTGCGCGCCGACGATGACTGCCGCACGATCCTGGACAAAGCTATCGCCGCCGATGTCCTGGTGATCGCCAGCCCGGTCTACTGGCAGGGCGTCACGGCCCAGATGAAGTGCTTCATCGACCGCTTCTCGTGCCACTATGCCCAGGAGTGGTTCAATGCCGGCATGAGGGGTAAGGTCTGGGCGCTCCTGGTGCCCTACGGCGCCTCGGACCCCTCCGAGGCCAGATGGGTGACGGAGCCGGTGGCGGTGTGGGTGCGCCACTTCAAGGGTGTGTACGCCGGTGATGTGACCGTCTCGGCCTTCCGGAAGGGGAGTGTGGCCGAGAGCCCGGAGGCCCTGGCCGCCGCCCTCGAGCTGGGCCGGCGGGCTGTGCAACTCGTGCCCTCGTAGGAGGGCGCCATGCGCCCGCCGCGATCGGGGCGGGCCAACCAAAGCGAACGGAGTTCCAGCGGATGAAGCTGTCACTACACCCCGTCATTCTCGGTGAGTCTCTGGATTTCGAGCAGCTCCTGGCACTGGCCTCGGAACTGGGCTATGAGGGTGTCGACGCCGGACTGGACGCCGCGGGACGCATGGGACCGGACGAATTCCTGCAACTGTGCGGCAAGTACAACGTCTACCCAAGTAGCTGGGGCATGGGGGTGGAGTGGCGGAAGGATGAGGACACTTTCCGCCAGGGGCTGGCGGCTCTGCCGGCGCAGGCGGAGCTGGCCGCCAAGATCAACTGCACCCGCACCTGCACCTGGATCCCGCCGGGCGTGGACAGCGACGCGGCGAGCACGATGAAGACCTGGGCCCGCCGCTGGGGCGAGATCGCCAAGGTTGTTGGCCACTACGGGCACCGCTTCGGCCTCGAGTGGGTCGCTCCGTACCATACCCGCGCGGGAAAAGACGTTACCGTGTGGCGCATGGACGATCTGCTGCAGATCGAGGACGAGATCGGCGAGCCCAACCTGGGCCTGCTGCTGGACAGCTTCCACTGGTTCAATGCCGAGCAGACCGTGGCGGACCTGGAAGCCCTGCCCACGGACAAGATCGTCCACGTGCACCTCAACGATGCTCCCGACAGGCCGCTGCCCGAGCAGGAGGACTTCAACCGGCTCACACCCGGAGAGGGCGTCATCGACCTCGTCGGCTTCCTGGGAGCCCTCAAGAAGATCGGCTATCAGGACTACCTGGGTGTGGAAATCTTCAGCCAGGAGTTGAAGGCCTTGCCGGCGCGCGACGCGGCGCAGCGGGTGAAGAAGGCGTGTGACTCGCTATTGGCACAGGTGGGGTAGAAGGTGGCCGGTGCAAGGTGGGCCCGCTTGTTGGCGGGCAACGTCCATACGGCCAAGCTCCCCTCAATCCCCCCGCAGGCGGGGGGAGGCACGGTGGGCGTCGCCCTTCGCCGTCTGCCGTAGCCCCCTCCTCCCGTCTCCGCCGTCGTTTGGCGGAGTACAAGCGGCTCGGAGAGACGCCGAGAGGCGGGCGGGCCCGCAGGGCCGGAGGTGAGGCGCCGTCGGCCGTGGATGCACGAGGCACGATTGGGCGTCGGCCAGGCCGCCATTGAAGATGCACCAGCACCCTCCGACGCTCCCACAATGCAGCCGGGCTGCGCTACCCAATGACAGAGCATGAACCCTCTCCGCGACGGGCGTTCGACCGACGCTTCACGGTGGCGCTGATTGCCTCCGATGTCGTCGTCTGTGCTGCTTCGGTGTTGGCTGCGTACACCATCCGTCTCGCTCTGTCCGTCACGTCCCTGGGAGATCTGGGCCAGAGCATCACCCTGTACCTGTGGGCCGTCCCGGTTGTTGCGGTCCTGTGGCTGGTTGCGTTCCACAATCTGGGGCTTCATGACGTGCGCCGTTTCGCCCTCCCTCTGGGCGAGATGACCGCCGTGTTCCGTGCGGTGACGGCGACGACGCTCATGGTCGCCACGGCCTCGTTTCTGAGCCACATCAGTTACTCGCGCGCGGTGCTCCTGCTGTTCTGGGGCACCGCGCTCGTGCTTGTGATGCTGATCCGCTCGTGGCTGCGGGCGTACATGCTCCACGAGCGCCTGCGCGGAGGTGCCACTGCCCGCACGGTGGTGGTGGGCTGTGGCGACCTGGGCCAGATGGTGGCCGAGCGCATCAGCAGCCGGCCCCTCCTGGGCCACGAGCTTGTGGGGATGGTCTGCGTGGCGGGGGAGCCCTTCGCGGCCACCATTTGCCCCGTCCTGGGGACGGTCGATGAGCTGGAGCGGATCGTGGCCGAGCACGATGTGGACGAGGTGCTGGTGGCCTACCCGGAGATAGACCCCGGCGCTCTGATCACGGCTATCCAGGATTGCCGCGAGCGGCCCGTCGTGTTCCATCTCGTGGCGCGCCCGATGCAGATCCTCACTGAGAGTGCGGAGATCTCCGGCATCGCCGACCTCGCCATCATCGAGCTGCCGCCCCAGCGATTTCCGCGGTGGCAAAGCGCTATCAAGCGGCTGGGCGACATTGTCGGAAGTCTCCTGGCGCTTCTCCTGGCTTCCCCCGTGCTGGCTGTGCTGAGCTACCTGGTGTGGCGAGACACCGGGGCCGGCCCCATCTTCCGCCAGCGCCGGGTGGGACTGGGGGGACGCGAGTTCGTCATGTACAAGTTCCGCACCATGTCTCCGCGCGCCCATCCCTATGCCGAGGCGCCCAGGAGTCTGGACGACAGCCGCGTCACCCGCCTGGGGCGCTGGCTGCGCAGATCCAGCCTGGACGAGCTTCCGCAGTTGCTCAACGTGCTGCGGGGGGAGATGAGCCTGGTCGGGCCCCGGCCGGAGATGGCCTTCATCGTCGCCCAGTACGAGCCGTGGCAAAGGTCGCGGCTGGAGGTCAAGCCGGGGATCACGGGCCTGTGGCAGGTGTTGGGCCGCAAGGACCTCCCACTGCGGGAGAACATCGAGTACGATTTCTACTATATCCGCAACTGGTCGATCTGGCTGGACCTGACGATTCTGCTCAAGACGGTACCCGTGGTTCTGGGCGGTCGCGGGGCGTACTAGAGCCTGCCGGCTAAGCCGATTGGGCCGCCTACGTGCCTTGTTGCCATAGCTCGGAACGCGTAGGAAGAGTGTCGTCATGGCCTTGGAGGGGTTGTTCCGGCGCATTTGGGACGCGCTTACCAACGGGACGTCACCCGCCCGCGCATACCCGAGGCCGCGCAGGGACTTTGCCGACAGGCTCACTAGCCCTCGCCCCCGGCGCGCCGTGTCTCCCGGACGCCACCTCAGGCTCCGGTTCCCTCGCCGACGCCGCCACCGCGCCGGTATCTTGTCTCTTGAAAACCCCGGCGGCCGGGTCTATAATCGGCTGTCCGAGCCTCCAGATGCGGCTGCGATCCTCTGCGCCCGCGGACGGCGGGGACGGGCCCAGAACCGACCCCGAACGGCCACGAGCGCAGCCGTCTGGGTCCGCCGTCCGGACTGTCGCCGGCCGGTGACCCAACGCGGGCTCTGGCGATCCCGAAGGGCCTCCGGGGCCGGGAGCCGGCACCCCGATGAACCGACCCATGCAGGGGACGGCCCACCGTGGCCGTTCCCTGCTTACGCTTCCTGGGGCCCGCGCCCGCCGGTATCGATGTCCGGACGGCGTCGTTTCGGTCGCCCAGGCGCCACAGGCGAGCCCAACCCTGACGATGGAGAGTGAGCCCATGACACCCCAAGTGCCCCGCGTTGCCCTGATCCAGTTCCCCGGATCAAACTGCGAGTGGGAGACCAAGAGAGCCGCGGAGGCCGCGGGCATGTCCTGCGACGTGTTCCGCTGGAACCGTGACCCCGATCTTCTCTCCGAGTTCGATGGTTACATCATCGGCGGCGGCTTCTCCTATCAGGACCGGGTGCGCAGCGGGGCCATCGCGGCCAAGGAGCCCATCGTCGGGCGGGTGTTTTCCGAGGTCACGAAGCACGGCAAGCCCTGCGTCGGCATCTGCAATGGTGCGCAGGTGCTGGTGGAGGCCGGGCTCATTCCGGGCATCGAGCCGGGCCGTGTGGAGATGGCTCTGGCGCCCAATCGCCACGACCCCACCGGCCGCATCGCCGGCTTTTGCTGCCGCTGGGTGTATCTCAAGCACTCCAGCAGCCGCTGCGGCCTGACCTCCCGCATGGACCCCGGACTGGTGTGGCCCGTCCCCATCGCCCACGGCGAGGGGCGGTTCACCACCTCCATCGACGGGCTCTTGGACAAGCTCATCGAAAACGACCAGATCGTCTTCACCTACTGCGACGAAAGCGGCACCGAGGATCCGGCGCCGCACGTGAACCCCAACGGCGCGCTGGCCAACATCGCCGGGCTCTGTAACCCGCAGGGAAACGTCCTCGCCGTGATGCCCCATCCGGAGCGCGCCAGCTTCCTGCGCCAGGTGCCCGGGGAATTGGGGGGCAAGTGGGCGGAGGCCAAGCTGGAGGCCTGGGGCGATGCGGGGACGATGGCCTCGGCGGGGCCGGGTCTTGCGGTGTTCGAGTCGATGAGAGACCTGCTGCTATCTCCCGCGGCCGTCTAGAAGTCCGGCGGAAAAGCCCGGCCGGCCCGGTTTCTGTCATTCTGGAGCGCCGGCGTCGCAAGCTCGAGCTTGCGACGCTTGTACGAAGGCTCTCGCTATATCCCAGGAGATTCGTCGAGCTGCTCCCTGCGGGAGCGGACACTCTCCGAATGACACTCTCGGCGAATGTGGGCTTCTTGGCCGGACCTTTGGCGACACGACGCGCCGCCGCGGGCGGCCTGTGAGCCTGTCCCGGTCGTCTCGGCGGCCAAACCCTGTGGCGTCTTGCGAAGGATGTTGACCATGCAGACTGTAGAGCTGCTCGTGAAGCTGAAGATCCCGGACGTGACGGCCCTGACGGCCGCCGGAGCCCTGCGACGCCGCATGGGCTTCGAGGGCGTGCTGACGAGTCTGGCGCGGGCCGACTACTACCGGCTCGAGCTGGCCGTCGACACTCCGGAGGAGGCACTGGCTCTGGCCAGGGACCTGGCTGAGAACACCAACGTCTTCGTCAACCCCAACAAGCACGTGTACGAGGCGCGCACCGGCACACAGGCCGCCGCCCAAGACGGTTCGGGCCATCGGGCGGCGGTGCTCGTCACCGACCCCCTGGATGGTAGCGCCCAGGGCGCGCTCTCGGCCCTGCAGGGCCGTCTGGGTTATGGGGGACGCGTGGCGGGGCTGCTGAAGGGTGTATTGTGGACCCTGGAGCTGGCCTGTGATGACGACGAGGAAGCCCGACGGCTCGCGGAAGAGATCGCTGTGACCCGCTCGCGAGAGCAGGGGCTGCTCTTGAACCCGCACTTCCAGGAATGCGAGATACGGTAGGGCCAAGCAGGCCTGGGGCCGCAAGGTCTCGCGGACCCGGCGGCGACGACGGCAACGGCGAACGGCCGCGATGGGCTCTCG
>CAYRFY010000336.1:0-8722 GCA_964423635.1 uncultured Armatimonadia bacterium
GCCAGCAACAGCCCCGGGGTGGGGGAGGGGCTGTGGGAGTGGGTGGGGGTGCGCAACCGGGCGGTGACGATGACGGACCTGGCGGTGTCGGTGAAGTACGGGGCGCGGTGATGCCTCTGCCCTGCAGGGCCGCCCTGGCCCGTCGCCGAAGGCGGCTGACCCTACTGCAGCGAAACTGATTGCTCGCGGTCGAACTACGCCGGGAGGTCTGGCCCCATGCGCCTGCTCGCGATCTGTCTGTGTCTGTGCACTCTCCTTTCGGTAACAGCCCTCACTGCCCCCGATCCAGCGGTGCAAAACGGCACCATGGACGGGGAGGCGGTGGATCACTCCGAGGGCAAGGGCCTGCTGGTCACCGTCCCGGGCTGGAAGCCGGTGAACACCGACCCCGGTCGCGGCGACCGGCTCTCGGTAGAAGCTTCCGACCGGCCCGAAGCCGGGCAGTGCCTGCGCGTCAAGACCTTCGGCAACGACGCCGGGGTCTACCAGACGCTGGCTCCGCTTCAGCAGGGCTCCGGCTATCTGGTCTCTGCCTGGGTAAAGCGTATCTCCGGCAAGCTCTCCCTGGTGGCCTATCCCCACGCCTGGGGGCCGGCGGTCATGCGCCAAGTAGACGAGTCCTCCGAGGGCTGGACGCAGCTCACCGTCGGCCTCACTCCCACCGATGAGGGCGCCCACCTGTACCTGGTGGCCGCCGCGCAGGCCGAGTTCCTCATTGATGACGTCCGGGTGCGCGTGGCCCCGGTCAGGGTGACCGAGCCCGTCGCGGAGGCCTACGATCTGGGGCCGCAGTGGCACTACAAGGCCTCCCTTTCTTCTCAGGACGATGCCGCCCACGAGGTTGTTGTCCAGGCGGTCAGCGACGACGCCGCTCAAACGCCGCTTTGCCCCGCTGTGCAAACCAAGGTCTCGCCCGGGGTGCCCTCGGCCGTGGAATTCAGCCTTCCCTTCAGCGACGGCTCCCGGGGCTACACTCTCAAGGCGACCGACGCGGCCACGGGCGAGGTGCTCGGCCAATCACCCCTGGTCCCGCAGCCGGTAGACCCCTGGGATGTGAGGTATCCGTACAAGAACGCGCTCTTCGGCAGCCTGGGCTATCGCTGGCCGCTGACGGTCCGGGTACACGGGGCCTCCGTGACGACGGTGGCGGGCCTGCGCGCGGAGGTGGCGATCCAGGAGCCCTGTGGACGCACACTGTGCCGCTTCCCCGCGGCCTACATCGGCGGAGGTCTCAGGGCGCCCATCGACGGCGGTGGGCTTTTGCAGGGCAACTACCGGCTCGCAGTCCGCGTTGAGGATCCCTGCGGCAGGAAGGTATTCTCGGCGATCCAACCGCTGAGGGTCCTGCCCCCGGCCGCGCACGAAGTGCTCTGTGGCCCCGACGGCCGGGTGCTCGCAGGCGGCAGGACCTTCTTCCCCCTGGGCATGTACTGGGTCTTCGCCGACCCGGCCAAGTGGCTTCCGGGACCCAACAGGGCGGATGACGAGCTTCGTCAACTGCGTGGCTGTGGCATCAACACGCTGCACAGCTACGCCTTCGAGCACAATGACGCCAACGATACCGACGACAATGCCCTGGCGTACCTGGACGCCGCCGAGGACTACGGCTTCAAGGTCCTGATGGGCCTGCGCCGCGACTGGTACCAGGGGGAGACCTTCGACCTCGCCGCCATCGAAAAGCGCGTACGCCGGCTCATGGGCCATCCGGCTCTGCTGGCCTGGACGCTGTGGGATGAGCCGAACCTGGCCGACGAGCCGGCACGGCCGCGGGTCAAGGCGATCTACGACCTGATCGACCGCATCGACCCGTACCACCCGGCGATGCCGGTGTTCGCCGGCCCCAGCGCCGGTGGCTTCCTGGACTGCTGCGATGTGCTCCTGTACGACAACTATCCCGGCCCGGGCGGCGCCGCGCAGGTGACGCAGACCATGCGGCGGGCGAAGGCCGCATTCCCCCAAAAGCCCATCTGGTTCGTCGCCCAGGCCTTCCGATGGCCGGGCGGAGAGCTGCCCTCGGCTCAGGACATGCGGGATTACTGGCGCAATGCCCTGGACGAGGGGGCGAAGGCGATCTTCTGGTACAGCTACGGGGGCGACGGGAGGATCTGGGACAGCGTGCGCCAGGACGACGCCCACTACCAGAGGTTCCAGCGGGTCAACGCCGAGCTGGCCCGGAGGGTGGGAGAGATGCCGGGGGAGGTGAGGAAAGAAGCGCGGAACGGCTATCCGGTGATGGGGCTGAACCCCGTGCCCTCAACGTTCTAGCCCGCGGCATCGAGGCGCTCACTCACCGCGCTTCCGTGCCCGAGGGTCTCCAGAGCCTGGCGACAAAGTCCCTTCGGACCCTCGGATACGCACAGGCCAGTGACGTCCTGTGGGGAAACGCGTCCTCAATGCGGCGGTAACACGCCTATGAGACCATGACGACACTCATCCTACGCGTTCCGAGCTATGGCAACGAGGCACGTAGGCGGCCCAATTGACTTAGCCGACAGGCTCTCCAGGCCCGCACGGTGGGCAGAACCATGCAACGCCGGAGACCACCTCACTGCAAGTCTACTCGTGCCGGCGCGGTCGCGGCCTTTGCTACTCCCGCACCCATTCGAAGTAGACCACTGCGTCACTCGGCGCGCTGAAGTCCACGAGGGCGGCGACGCTCACCACATCCGAACCGTTCCAGGAAGTCCCGGAGGCGGCGAGGAAGTGCGAGGCCCGCTCCGGCTGCCATTGCCTGAGCTCTCCGCCCCGCCAATCCGACCAATCCGGCGGGGCCAGGGCCGTGGCGCCCTCGTCGAAGATCGGCTGGGAAAGGAACTGCTGCGCCGGAGCCTGTGGCATGAGGATCACCGCCCGGGCCATCCCCTTCCAGCCCCCTTCACCACGGCCTTCGAGCAAGCTCGCATCCGCTGGGAAGTTCACGGCGGTGAGGCTTGTGAGGCCCTGCAGACTGCCGATAGGCGGCACCGCCGTCCACAGGCAGTGGGCGCCGCAAACCGTCAGCAGCGCCGCCCCGATGACGCCAAGGCCCGCCAGAGCCAGCCAGCGTCGCGGCCGCATGCCCTCCGTCTGGCAGCACACCGCCGCCCGCGCCCCCGGCGTCCGCCACGCCGTGACCAGAGCCCAGAGGGCCGCGGCTCCCGCCAGCCACCAGCCCCAGGCCATGGCCCGCCACAGCGTGCCCTGCAGCTCGGGGTCAACCACCGGGAAAGGGCGCAGGTCGTAGCGGGCGATGGCGTCGGGGGTCAGGCCGCGGAAACTCAGCAGTAGCATGCGCAGGTACTGTACAGGCGTGGTGACCGCGGCCACCAACACCAGTACGGTAACGGCCCAAAACACCCACGGATGCCGGAAGCGGAACTCGGCCAAGAACCATCACCCTGCAACTGCGCCATGGTACCATCACCCTTCTTCGGCAGAACACGGACCGCGACCTCCGGTCCGGCTCTGGCCCTCGATGTGTGCGACTCTCGATTGCTCTCTGGGTCTGTGTGTGGCCGGTTCGGGCGCAGGTCTTGCGGGGTCTCTCATCGAACCGCCCTGTGACACCAGATTCCAGCGAGGCCTTCCATCATGATACCCGCACGCATTCTGCCGGCCCTTTGCGCCCTCGCCACGCTCGGCTACTGCCACGCCCAGGAGCCCTCCATGAGCCCGAACACCGACTGGTTTGCCGGGGCCGGCTACGGGGTCTTCGTGCACTACCTCGACGGCCAGCAGAACGACTCCGAGCGCATCAACAGCCTGGGAAGGCAGACCTCCTGGGACGAGTGCGTGCGCGAGTTCGACACAGAGCTCTTCGCCGAGACCATGGCGGAGGCCGGCGCGGGGTACGTCATCTTCACAGTCATGCAGGTGACGCGTCACCTCATCGCGCCCAATGCCACCTATGACCGCATCACGGGCTACAAACCGGGCGAAGCCTGCAGCACGCGGGACCTCATCGAGGACCTCTACCAGTCTCTTCGTAGACGGAACATCCCGCTGATGCTGTACTGGACGGGAGACGGCCCCCGCGCGGACGAAAGAGGCGCCGCCGCTTTCGGCTGGCAGACGCCGGTAACGGGTGACTTCGTGAGCAAGTGGGCCGACGTGGCGCGGGAGTACTCTCAGCGGTACGGGGAGAAAGTGGCCGGCTGGTGGGTGGACGGGTCGTATGAGTTCATCGGTTACGACGACGAGACGCTGGGGATCATGGCCGCGGCGCTGAAGGCAGGCAACCCGGAGAGCATCGTGGCCTTCAACCCCGGCGTCGAAGAGAAGGTCAACGCCTACAGCAAGCATGACGACTACACCTGCGGGGAGCAGAACCGTTTCTTCGACATGCCCGCGAGCCGCTTCATCGAGGGGGAGCAGTGGCACATCGCCTCGTTCCTGGGCGCAAGCTGGGGACAGGCGGGCTGCAGGTACAGCAAGCGCGAGCTGGCCGAATACGTCTTCGACGTTAGCCGGCGCGGCGGTGTGGTCTCCATCGACGTGCTGCTCTACCGGGACGGCTCACTGGACCGCTCGCAGCTCGAGGTGCTCAAGGCGGTGCGCGAGCAGCTTAAGAGCGGCAAAGCCTATCCGCCGGTGCCGCCGGGCAATCTGGCCTACCGCAGGCAGTCCAGCCTCCTGAGCCTGGACGGCTCCCACGAGCTGGAGGTTAACGGGGGCGTGCATTTCCCGCGCCTGGGAGTGGATGGCAACCCGCAGACCACGGCGCTGGCGGGGGGGCAATGGCCGTGGACCTACGAGGTCGATCTGGTGGATACCGTCCCCGTGCGGCGGATGAAGATCACCTTCGGAACGGGCTACGCCACGGAGTTCGAGTTCCGGCTCTCCGAGGACCGCAAGACGTGGAGGACCGTGGCGTCCAGGGCAGACCACGACGGAAGTCCCTTCGAGGCGGAGTTCGAGCCGGTGAGGGCCAGGTACGTGAGAGTCTGCGCCCTCAAGCCCGACGGCCCGGAGCAGAAGGGCTCCCAGATGTCGGTGGCGGAGCTGGAAGTGTACCGGTAGGGGAGAGGCCCTGGGGCAGTGAGACAGGGGCGGTGCCTCACGGGTGACGATGGCCGTCACCTGGTAGCGCTTACGTCTTGCCCCGCCTCCCGCGCTCCTGTATGCTTTGGGTGTCTGGTTCGCCGTATTCCGCGACTTGCGCACAGATCGAGGTGCCCGTCATGCCTAAGACCTTTGACGTCGCCCGCCCACGACTGGAGCGGCAGTACCTGGACGTGGAGTTCGATCCGCGGTCGGGTCTCTCTGTGGAGGAGCTATCCGTTGAGCTGCAGAGGCACCGTGCCGAGAATCCCGACGAACCTCGGATGCTCACCCGGGCCTGGCTCTTCTCCCTGCTGTGCAACAAAGCCCGCATTGCCCTGGAGCCGGACGACTACTTCGTGGACAAGCTGGACCACGGCAACCTGCTGGTGGCGCTGCGGGATGAGTGGCGGGCGGAGGCGGAGCGCGAAGAGTTCGCGGGCGACCCGGCGCCGATCCCGGGAGCCTGGACGGCGGGGCTGGATACGGGGCACACGTGTCCGGACTGGCCGAACCTGCTGAAGTTCGGCTTCACCGGCCTGCGCGACCGCGCCGCCGGGCGTGACGGCGTCTTCTACCAGGCGGTCGCCATGGTCTACGACGCAGCCGCCGCGCTGGCCCGGCGTTTCGCCGAGGCTCAGCCCGGCTCGGCGGTGACCGCTCTGGCCGACGGGCCGCCCCGGACCTTCCACGAGGCCCTCCAGATGCTGTATCTGCACCACGAGCTGCAGGAGATGGAGAACGGCTACTCGGTGCGCTCCATGGGGCGGTTCGATCGGGAGCTTTGTCCCTTCTACACGGCGGACCTCGCCGCCGGGCGCCTGACCCGCGACCAGGCCAAGGAGCTGCTCAAATACTTCTGGGTGAGGTTCTTCGCCAGGACGCAGGGCAGGATGTACGGCAAGGCCTTCCTCTTCGGTCCGGAGGTCAACGAGCTTTCCTACCTCGCGTTCGAGGTCTACCGGGAGATGCGGATCGTGGACCCCAAGCTGCACTTCCGCCTTGGGGAGCACACACCGGAGGACTTCGTGCGGCAGGTGGTGGGCTGCATCCAGGAAGGCTGCACCGGCATCGTGACGGTCAACGACGCGGCCCAGGTGGAGATGCTGCTCCAGAACGGCAAGAGCGAGGCTGATGCCCGCGATTACGTGCTCATCGGCTGCTATGAGCCCGCGGTGCTGGGCGAGGAACTCAACTGCTCCGGCGCCTCCTCAGTGAACCTGGCCAAGGCCGTCGAGATCACGCTGGCCTCCGGCGAGCCGGAGTCCTTCGATGACTTCATGGCCGCGTACCTGGGGGTACTCGACCGGCAGATTGAGCGGGCCATGGACAGGGTCCGGCGTGAGGAGCGGCTATGGCCGCGGGTGAGCCCCTCGCCGCTGCTCTCGGGGGCCATCGACTCGTGCATCGAAAGCGGCAAAGACGTCTCCGAGGCCGGGGCGAAGTACAACACCAGCGCCTGTCTCTTCGCGGGGCTCGCCAATGCCGTGGACTCCTTGGCCGTGGTTCGCAGGCTTGTCTACGACGACGGGGTCTGCACTCTGGAGGAGCTGCGCGCCGCTTTGGCCGCGAACTGGGAGGGCCATGAGCCCCTGCGGCTCACGGCGCGGCATCGGGTGCCCAAGTGGGGGAACAACGAGGACTACGTGGACCGCATCGCGGTGCGGATTACCGAGTTCCTGGGGCGCCGGGTGAACACCGAGCCCAACGCCCGGGGCGGGGTGTTCCAGGCGGCGCTGTACACCATCGTGGACACCGCCAGGATGTACGGGAGCCTCACCGGGGCTCTCCCCGACGGGCGCCTGGCCAAAGAGCCCCTGACAATCAACACCGGCGCCACGGTGGGGATGGACCGAAACGGTGTGACCTCGCTGATCAACTCGGTTACCAGGCTGGACCTGTCCCGGTTTCCCAGCGGCACGGTGCTGGACATCATGCTCCACCCCAGCGTGACCAGGGGGGCCGAGGGCATCGAGACAATCTGCTCCATCATCAGGAGCCACTTCGCTCGCGGCGGCATGGCGATTCAGTTCAACATCTTCGATGCGGAGCAATTGCGCGAGGCCCAACGAAACCCGGAGAAGTACGCCGAGCTACAGGTGCGCGTGTGCGGCTGGAACGCGCGGTTCATCGATCTCTCGCCCCGGGAGCAGGAGATGTATATCCTCAAGGCCGAAGTGGTCTAGCCACGCTCGCCCGGGGCGTGGTCCGCGCATGCGGGCAGGGGCGCCTGCCTCAGGCCTCTGCCAGCAGCTTTGCGTACTCCTCGGCGACCTCGAGGTCCTTCACGGCTTCCTCGGGCTCCACCCGCGGCTCGGCCTCGCCCTTCACGCAGGCCACGAAATGCCGGGCCTGTTCGAGAAAGGCCCACTGCGGCCGCAGAAGCGGCTGCTCCACGCTCTGGTACTCCTTGCCCCGGAAGATCTGCAGCTCTCCGCTGCGCTGCCTGGCCATGGGCGAGGGGATGCTCAGGTCGATCTTGGCCTGCCCCAGCAGCACCCGATAGGTCTCCTCCCAACCGTTCTGCAGGCCATACCCCTTCATCTCCAGAGACACCGGAATGCCGCTTTCGGAGACCGCCATCAGAGCGGCCCCGGAGGGGTCGGCGTACCTCACATGGTAGTCTTCGCCCAGCAGATAGCGGATGAGGTTCACCTGGTGGATATAGTAGTTCACGAAGGCATTGTAGATCCCGGCGATCTTCTCATCCATCCACTGTGGCATGGCCTCCATGTCCTGGCCCTCGTACGGTGGCGGAGCGTCTCCGGCGCTGACCGGACCCTCGATGGAGTACACCCAATCGCCCGGCGGCATGGCGGCCCGCAGGTAGCTCATGGCGCCGAACTCGCCGCTCTGCCGCCAGGCCTGGAGCGTCGCGATGGCGGCCTGAGTCGCCGGGGCGGAGCGCTTCATGTAGCCCACATAGTAGATGACGCCCTGCTCTCGGGCGAGCCTGGCCAGCTCTCGACCCGTCTCGGCACACACGCACATGGGCTTCTCCGTCAGCACATGCTTGCCGGCGCGCAGGATGTCGGGGACAACGGAATGATGCAGGCCGTAGTACATGATGGCCACGACGGCGTCGAGGTCCTCGGCCTGAAGCATCGCGCGGTGGTCGGGGTAGACATTGGGGATACCGTACCGGGCGGCTACGAGCTTGGCCGTCTCCGCACGGCCCTCGGCGAGAGCCACCACCTCGCAGTCGGGGAGGGTGACGTAGTTGTCCAGGTGGGCTTTCTGACCCATGTAGCCGGCGCCGACAAAACCGATGCGCACCTTGTCAGACATCTAGTGCCTCCTGTGTTGGGACAGGTGGGGTCGCGGGGGGCGACCTCTGCATGAGTCGAGCAAGCTCCAGGGCGCCATGCAGGCCGTTCGGGGGCGGCCTGCCAAGCGTGATTGTCACGGCTTGTCGCATCGCCATGTGCATCCCGGGGCCGGGGTTCGCGCCATGCGGGGCCCGGGGTGTCGTTTCCGCGTGGGGCGTGACTTGTCACGCGCTACGCGGCGGCGAACGGCCGAAGATCGGCGTGCGGCTGTTTGCACGCCAATCTTCGGCTACAACCTGCAGGCCGGCGCACCCGGAGCGCAAGACGAGCGCCGGCATCTGGGCGCCCTCGGTTGCCCACTAACGGGGTCTGGGGCCCGCGGCCCCAGCGGGTGCGCCTTGCAGCGCACGTGACTAGTGGGTTCAAGTCCCACC
>CAYRFY010000337.1:0-999 GCA_964423635.1 uncultured Armatimonadia bacterium
TAGCTCGCCGCCCGGATCGCCCCCCCGCCGGATGCCCCTCTCTCTCGACCGCGAAGGCCCTTAGGGGTTCTCGCCCCCGGCTAAGTGACCCCGCCTCCGCGGGGCCGGACGGTCCTGCGGACCCGACGGCCTGCGAACGACGAGCGCGTCCAGGCGGCCGCCGGGGGATGTGGTTTGCCGTCCGGCGCGGAGGGCGTCCCGGCCCGGCAAAGCGACCGTTATCCTGTTCGCCGTCGCTCCCGCCGGGCGGGACCGCTATCCTGTCCATCCTGTCCGCCGAGGCGTAGGAGCCGGGGCCGCGCCTGCAGGACTCCTTCCGTGGCTCAGGGAACTTTAGCCCAGTCGGCTTTCACACCGGATCCTTGCCGCACCGGGAGGTCTTCCCATGCAGTTGCTCCTGCCGCTGGCCATGCTCTCGCTGCTCTGTCTTCTCATCGGCTCCAGTTCCGCCCAGCAGGGCGCAGACTTCTACGTCTCGCCTCAGGGCGATGACACCTGGTCCGGGACCCTGGCCACACCCGCCGGGGATGACGGGCCCTTCGCGACCCTCGCCCGCGCGCAGCAGGCCATGCGCGCCGCCCGGGCCCAGGCGCCGGACCGCGCTCTCACCTGCCTGGTGCGGGGCGGGACCTATCGCCTGAGCGAGCCTTTGGTATTCACCCCGGAAGACAGCGGCTCCGCAGGCGCCCCGGTGACGTACGCCGCTTTCGAGGGTGAGCGGCCCGTGTTCTCCGGTGGTGAGGCCATCACCGGCTGGGAGCAGGGGGACGGGGAGGCGTGGGTCACTGAGGTCCCCGCAGCCCTGGCGGGCGACTGGTACTTCCACCAGCTCTTCGTCAACGGCGAGCGCCGGACCCGGGCGCGCACGCCCAATGAGGGGTACTTCCATATCGCCGACACCCTCGAGCCCATGACGGACCGTAGCGCGGCCAGAGGCGACGCGGCCTTCAAGATCGGCTTCCGCTACACGGAGGGCGATCTGCGGCCCGTGGAGGACAT
>CAYRFY010000337.1:1009-2516 GCA_964423635.1 uncultured Armatimonadia bacterium
GGATGTCAACATCATCCTCTATCACGCCTGGACCGCCTCGGTGCACTGGATCGAGGAACTGGATGAACAGAACCGTATCGTTCGTTTCACCGCCCCCAGCGGCTGGCCGGTGGGCTACTGGGACGCGAAGGCCCGCTACGAGGTGGAGAACTGCCTGGAGGCTTTGGATACGCCGGGCGAGTGGTACCTGCAGCGTTCCACAGGCAGGCTGTACTATTGGCCGCTGCCGGGCGAGGACCCCAATGAGGCGGAGATCGTCGCACCGCGTCTGCAGCACCTGGTACAAGTGCGGGGAGACACGCAGCTCGGTCTGCCGGTGTCTCACCTGATCCTGCGCGGCCTGAGCTTCTCCCACGCCGACTGGAAGCACGACCGCAACCGCTCCGCGGACGGGCAAGCGGCGGTGCATCTATCCGCGGCGGTTGTCGCCACCGGGGCGCTCAACTGCACCCTCGAGGACTGCGAGATCGCTCACGTCGGCGAGTACGGAGTGATCCTGGGCGAGGGCTGCAAGGGCAATCGTCTGGTCAAGTGCCACATTCACGATCTCGGCGGCGGCGGGGTGCGCCTGGGCGAGACCAGCCTGCCGCCGGAGCCCCATCGCCAGGCGGATCACAACACGGTGGACAACTGCTTCATCCACGACGGCGGCCACGTCTTCCGCGCGGGGATCGGCGTGTGGATCGGTCGCAGCAGCTACAACACCGTGAGCCACAACGAGATCTGCGACTTCTACTATTCCGGCTGCTCCGTGGGCTGGAGCTGGGGCTACGCGGAGAGCACCGCCCATCACAACATCTTCGAGTACAACCACATCCACGATGTCGGCAAGGGCGTACTCAGCGACATGGGCGGCATCTACTCGCTGGGGCTCTCTCCGGGCACCGTGGAGCGCAATAACCTCATCCATGACGTGTATTCCTACAGCTACGGCGGCTGGGGGCTGTATACCGATGAGGGCAGCACCGGCATCTTGATGGAAAACAACGTGGTCTATAACACCAAGAGCGGCGGCTTCCACCAGCATTACGGCAAGGAGAACGTGCTGCGCAACAACATCATCGCCTTCGCCCGGGAGGGCAACGTCATCCGCTCTCGGGAGGAGGAGCACAGCTCCTTTACCTTCGAGCGCAATATCGTCCTGACCAACCACGGCATGCCGCTGGGAGGCAACTGGGGCAACGGCAACTTCGAGATGGACTACAATCTGTACTGGGACACCGAGGACCCGGAGAATATCGACTTCTCAGGGCTGGACCTGGTGGACTGGCAGGCCGAGGGGCATGACGTGCACTCGCTCATCGCCGATCCGCTGTTTGTGGACCCACAGAAGGGTGACTTCCGGCTCGAGGAGGGCTCTCCGGCCTTCGAGCTGGGCTTCAAGCAGATCGACACCAGCACGGTGGGGCTGTACGGCGACGCGGAGTGGGTGGCGGCGCCGGCCAGGATCGTCCGCAAGCCGATAGAGCTGCCGCCCATCCCGCAGCCGCAGAGGGTGGAGGACGAC
>CAYRFY010000337.1:2526-8718 GCA_964423635.1 uncultured Armatimonadia bacterium
ACAAGGGCGCCTCGATTCGCATCAGTGACGAGCAGGCGGCCTCAGGCAAACACAGCCTCAAGTTCGTCGATGCCCCCGGGCTACCCCACGACTGGCAGCCGCACATGTACTATCGTCCGAAGATCACCAAAGGGCTTGCTCGCGCAAGCTGCTCGGTGTACATGGAGCCGGGCGCGATCCTCTGGCATGAGTGGCGCGACACGGCCAACCCGTACAATGCCGGTCCGTCCCTGCACATCGAGGGGGATGGGCGAATCACCGTCAACGGGAAGACTGTAGCCGACATACCCCACGGGCAGTGGGTGCGTCTGGAGGTGACGTGTGGCCTGGGGTCGGCATCGACCGGTGACTTCGAGCTGAGCGTCGCGGTGCCGGGGGAGGACAGGAGGGTGATCGCCGATCTGCCCGTCGCCGCCGAGCGGTTCCGGCGTCTCGAGTGGCTGGGCTTCATCAGCCTTGCCACGAGCGAGGCGGCGTTCTATATCGACGATCTCAAGCTGGAGAGGGTGGAGCAGTAGCGGGACGGCGGGGGCCGACGGGAGCGGCCGGCGGCCACAGGGAGATGGATAGACGCGCCCGGATCCCCTCCGGGCATGCTGTGAGTTACCAGCCCGCCCCCCGGATACGGTGAGCAGGATCGGGAAGTGCATCGAAATGGTGGACCTGGTCTATGATGGGCTGTTCTTGCACCACGGCGAGGCCTGGCATCCCGAGAACCGCGGGCGGCTGGAGGGCATCGTCTCGCAGCTCCGTGCTTCCGGTCGCTGGGAGACACTGACGCGGCTGCAACATGGGCCGGCTACCCCGGAGGAGGCGGCCTGGGTCCACGACCCGTACTATGTGGAGGCGCTGCAGGAGCTGAGCCAGAGCGGCGGTGGCGAGTTCGGGCGCGAGACGCACGCCACCGCCGAGACTTACGATGCCGCGATGCTCGCCGCCGGCGGCTGCATCGCGGCGGCGCGGGTGGCCGTGGCCGAGGCCATGGCTGACGGCACAGACCACCCCTCGGCGCGCTCCATCTGCCTGGTCCGTCCGCCCGGACACCACGCCACCGCGGATCGAGCCATGGGCTTTTGCTTCCTCAACAACGTCGCCCTCGCCGCGGAAGCGGCCCTGCGCAGCGGACTTCAGCGCGTGGCCATCGTGGACTTCGACGTCCACCACGGCAACGGCACCCAGGACACCTTCTACCACCGCCGCGACGTGCTCTTCATCTCCCTGCACGAGAGCCCTCTGTATCCGGGCACTGGGTCTTTGGACGAGGTAGGGGTGGAAGACGGCGCCGGGTTCACGGCGAACGTGCCGTTGCCGGCGTACGCCTGTGATGAGCACTATGCCCGGGCCTTCGATGAGCTGGTGATCCCGCTGCTTGCGGAGTACCGTCCACAGTTCATCCTCGCCTCCGCCGGCTACGATGCCCACCACTCCGATCCTTTGGCGCGGATGAATCTGAGCATTGGCGCGTTCTACCGGATGACGGCGGCGCTGGCCGCCGCTGCGGACGAGCATGCCGGGGGCAGACTGCAGATGGTGCTGGAGGGCGGGTACGATCCGCAGTGGCTGGCGCTGTGCGTGGAGAACACCCTCCGCGCGCTGGAGGGGCAAGAGCCGCTACAGATGGAAGACGAGCCGGCCGAGGTCCACGCCATGCAGGTCGACCGCATCGACGCGGCCCTCGAGCACATCATCGTCACCCACCGGTCCCGGCTGGGACTGGGAGGGTAGAGGCGCGGCCGAACAGCCGGGGCTGCCGTGGGTCGCCACAGGTGGAGGCCGGCGTCCGGCGGCACCTTCATCCGCCCATCGACCCCGGCCGTACGCCGCCGCACTCACTACCACAAGGACAGGCCGAGAGCAGATCACCACCATGGATGAACGCACCTTTCGAGTCTTGGAGTACGACAAGATCAAAACACTTCTGGCCGAGCGGGCCGCGTGCTCGCTGGGCAAGAGCCGTGCCGCCGAGCTGGAGCCGAGCACCGACCCCGATTGGGTCCGGGCCCAACTGGCCGAGACCTCCCAGGCCCGCCGTCTCATCGAGACCAGGGGCACCGCACCCTTCGGCGGCCTGAGCGATATCGGCCCCCTGGTAACCCGGGCGCGGTCCGGCGCGATTCTCGGGCCCGAGGAGATCATGAAGGTCGGCGACTTTCTCCGCTGCATGCGCCGACTGCGCGACTATCTCCTGGGCGGGGCCGAGATCGCGCCCGACCTGGCTCAGATGGCCGAGGGGATCTCCACCCACCAGGACATCGAGGACGAGATTGTCCGCTGCATCGACGACAATGCCAATGTGCGCACCGATGCCTCGGAGGCCCTCCGTCGCCTCACCGGCCGCGCCGACACCCTCGAGCGCCGCACCCGGGACCGCATGGAGGCCATCCTCCAGCGCGAGGCCTCCAGGGGCATTCTGCAGGACCCCATCATCGTCCAGCGCGACGGCCGCTTCTGCCTCCCGGTGCAGAGCAACCAGCAGTCCAGGTTCGGCGGCCTGATCCACGACCGCTCGGATAGCGGGGCCACGGTCTTCATGGAGCCTCTGGAGATCGTGGAGATCGGCAACGAGCTGCGCCACACGATGCTGGAGATCGAGGCCGAGGTGGAGCGCATATTGCGCACCCTGTCCGGGGAGATCGGCGCCGTGGGCTCGGCACTGCAGGAAGACCTCCGTCTCGCGGGTACGGCGGATTTCGTCATGGCCAAGGCCCGGCTGGCCCGGGCGATGGAGGCCCATGAGCCCACCGTCGTGCACGAACCCCGCCTCAGCCTCATCGACGCCCGGCATCCGCTGCTATCGGCCGACGTGGTCCCGATCACCGTCTGGCTGGGCGACGAGTTTGATACCCTCATCATCACCGGCCCCAACACGGGGGGCAAGACGGTCACCCTCAAGACCGTCGGCCTCCTGGCGCTCATGGCCCAAAGCGGCCTGCACATCCCGGCCGAGGCGGGCTCCGTCGTGGCGGTGTGGAACCACGTGTTCGCCGATATCGGCGACGAGCAGAGCATCGAGCAGTCGCTGTCCACCTTCAGCGGCCACATGACGCAGATCGTCAAGATCATCAACCGTCTCCACGCCTACCGCCGCAACCGGGAGCGCCGCGGGGAGCCACCGGGGCCGGCGAAGGCCCTCGTCATGCTCGATGAGCTGGGCGCCGGTACCGATCCCACCGAGGGCGCCGCCCTCGGCCGCTCCATCCTGCTGGAACTGCACGAGGCCGGCTGCCGCTCCATCGTCAGCACCCATTACAACGACCTCAAGCTGTTTGCGTACTCCACCGAGGGCATCCAGAACGCCTCGGTGCAGTTCGACATCAAGACCCTGCGGCCCACCTACAAGCTGCTCATCGGCCACGCCGGCTCCAGCAATGCCTTCGAGATTGCCCAGCGTCTGGGGCTGTCGCGGGAGATCGTCCGCCGGGGCCGGGAATTTCTGGGGGAGCAGGAGCTGGCTTTCGATGAGGTCATGGGCCAGGTGGAGCAGCAGCGCAGGCTCCTGCACGAGCGCACCCGGGAGGCCGGGGCTACCCAGCGAGACCTCGACATCCTCAAGCGCCGCTACACCGAGCAGATCGAGAAGCTCGAGGCCCAGCGGAAACAGGCCATCGAGGACGGTTTCTCCGAGGCCGAGGAGATCGTGCGCAGCGCCGAGGAGCGCGCCCGGCAGATCATCGCCGATCTGCAGAAGCAGACACGCCAGTCAAAGCTGACCCAGGAGCGGCGCGATGAGCTGGCGCAAATCCGGCAGGAACTGGGCCAACAGCGCACGCGCAGGCTCCAGGAGCAGGAAGCTCCCGCCGTCGAGACTCCGCGGCCCGATAGCGAGCCGCAGCAGCAGCCGGGCCTGGATTACGTCCTCCTCGGCGATACCGTGCACGTCCCCTCCCTGGGCCGTGATGGGACCGTCGTCGGCGTCCCGCGCCAGGGAGTGGCCGAGGTCCAGGTGGGGCCGATGCGGGTGGAGTGCAACCTCACCGACCTGCGGCCCCCGGAGACGAAGGTCGCCGACGAGGCCGCGGCGATGGCGCGGAGGATGGAAGCCCACAAGTCCTTCACCGTGCCCAAAGAGATCGACATCCGTGGCATGACCGTGGGCGAGGCGGTGGCGGACCTGGAAAAATACCTGGACGACGTGGCCCTAGCCCGCTTTCCGCAGGTCCGCATCATCCACGGCAAGGGAACGGGCCTGCTGCGCCGAGGGGTGCATGACTTCCTGCGCAAGCACAAGTCGGTGCGTGAGTTCCACATCGCCGACCACGAGCAGGGCGGCGAGGGCGCCACGGAAGTGATGCTGTAGGAGGAGAGTCGGCGAGTCGCGAGTCGCAGAGTCGCGGGTCAACGGCTGACGGCGTCAACGGCGAACGGCGCCGCTCCCTGCGGGACCCGCGAGCGGGACCCGCTTTCCCTCTCCTTCACGATACGGCCGCTCAGGAGAGGGCTACGACGAACGGCGAACGGCCGTGGCGCGTGATGCGTGGCGCGGAACGGCCAACGGCTAACGGCCAACGGCCAACGGCCTCTTTCCGTCGTCGGTTCGGTGGACTTCCCCCTCACACGCAAGCGACCCCAGGGGTCGCCAGACTCTCCCCGGTCGGCCCTTCGGGCCTGGGAGAGGTAGAACGGCCAACGGCGGTGACGGCTGCGCCCGGCGCGATCGCAGACCCTCGTAGCTTTCGCCCCGCGGGACGGTAGCCGCTGCCGTCGACGCCGTTGCCGTCGACGCCGTTGCCGTTGACTCGCGACTCGCGACTCGCAGACTCTTTGCGGAGGCAAGCAATGATGACCCTTAACGAGACGCACGAGCTGGAGGCCGTTCTCGACGTCGCGAAGAGGATGTGCGTGGCGGCCCGCACCGCCCCGAAGGCCCGGGGGAGCGACAACCTCGTCACGGCCATCGTCACGGACGGGCCGGAGAAGGAACGGCTTGCCGAGACGATGCTGGCCATCGCCGCGGCGGACGAGAAGGCGGGGCTGTTCGCGCGCGATGCGCAGGGCCTGCGCGATGCCCACGCCTGCGTGCTTCTTGGCACGAAGCTGCAGCGTCTGGGGATCCCCGCCTGCAATAACTGCGGCTACGAGGGCTGCCGGGCCAACGCCGCCGCGGGTGGCCGCTGCGCGTATAACATCGGCGATCTTGGCATCGCCCTGGGCAGCGCTGCCTCCATCGCCGCCGACAACCGGGTGGACAACCGCATCATGTACACGGTGGGTCTGGCCGCGGTTCGCGTGGGGCTACTGGGACAGGACGTGGCGCTGGCGTACGCCATCGTGCTGTCGGCCAGGGGCAAGAACATCTTCTTCGACCGCAAGTAGCAGAGGCGGGGAGAGAACCCGGCGAGCCGGGGATCGGCCTCAGGGGCCTCGATGGCCGCGGCCCTGTGGCTCTTTCCTGAGTTGCCAACGGCCCCCCGGGTCGCCGGGTTCTTGCGGACGCGGGCAAGCGCGGTCCGCCGTCTTTGCTGCCTCGCAGGGTCCCCGCGGGTCGGGAGCAAGACGGGGCCTCGAGGCTGAGGACACCGTGGCCGCCGGGCCTGCTGTATGTAGGCCCGGCAGGGCGGGCACGGCTCCAGGTACGCCAACAAAGGAGTGAGTGCGCGGGTTTCCGGCCACTTGACCTAAGTCAAAGACGGTCGGAGCCCTGGAGACTAAGATGTGGACCATGTGACGTGCACTCTAGCTGCGGGAGGAAGCGCTATGTCCATGTTCTGTTACCAGTGCGAGCAGACGGCCAAGGGTACGGGTTGCACCCAGCAGGGGGTCTGTGGCAAGGACCCAAGGACCGCCGCCTTGCAGGATGCCTTGATGTTCTCCCTCCGGGGGCTGTCGCGCTACGCGGCCGCCGCCGCGGAGCTGGGGGCGCGAGATGATGAGATGGACGCCTTCGCCGAGGAGGCCATCTTCGCCACCCTCACCAACGTCAACTTTGATCCCGAACGGTTCGTGGAGTACATCCATGAGTCGGAGCAGTTCAAGACGAAGGCGAAGGCGTTGCTGGCCGGGGCCGGGGGAACGGTTGCGGCCGACCTGTCTCCCGCGATCCCCGAGACTGACGACGTCGACGAGCTTGTGGCCCTGGGCACCCAGGTGGGTGTTCTCAGCGACCACCCGGACCCCGACATCCGTGGGCTGCACCAGTTGATCATCTACGCCCTGAAGGGTGTCTGCTCGTACCTCCATCACGCCCGGCGCTTG
>CAYRFY010000338.1:0-8693 GCA_964423635.1 uncultured Armatimonadia bacterium
CTCCACCCGGCCGAGCCTACCTTCGCCCAGGTCGAACAGGTCGTCGGGGCCGGGACGTTTCGGGTGATGGCGCAGATAGTAGAAGCCCAGAAGGGAGAGGACGAACTCGCGGGAGGGCACGCTGGCGGCGTAGGCAATGAGGGCGACGACGCCGACCCACATCACGACGGACAGGATGCTTCCCAGCAGCCTGGCGATCCCGCCCAGGAGGTTGCCGACCCCTGCCATGACGGCGCCGAACCAGGTGAGGCCGATGAGCTCGGAGGCGATGATGAAGGCCACGCACCAGCCGACCAGCGCCGCCACCGCCACCTGTCGCGGGGTGAGCGCCGCCGCCTGTCCTGGCGGTGCCCCGGCTCTGGCAACCACCGCGGCTCTCAGCAGAGGGGGCAGTGAGAGGCCCACCAGCAGCAGCACCGCCACGAAGACCAGTGGCCTGGCCAGGACGACGCCGACGGCCAGGGCAATGCCCACGGCCTCGTACTTGTCCACATACTCGGTGATCCAGGGCGGGTAGCCGCGAGCGGCGACCCACTGGGCCACCTCCGCCCGGCGCTTCTCCTCCGGACTCAGCTCAGGCGCGGGCGGCGGGAAGGACGTGGCGGCAGGCGTTGGGGGCTGTTCCGCCGCCACGACCGGGGTGGGGCGCGGCGGATCCGGGGCCTCCGGCGGGGATGGGACGATCCGCGGCGGAGGAGGAGGAGCGGCAGGGCCGCCGCCCGGCTGCGCCCTTAGGCACAACACGGCCGACAGAGCCAGCCCAATGGCAACCAGGCATGCTACCGGGGCTTTCACAGTGCGTACCTCCGGGGCGAGAGTGCCTCTGGATGTTCGTCGGTCTCCATATAGTTCCGAGGGCCGGCGGCGACAAAGACCGGCGCGGAACAGAGTGCCGCCGGCCCTTCGCCTGTCGTTGGTCGGGCCCCGAAGAAGGGAGCCCCGCCAATCCCGGCGAACTGGCAGCCATCGCCTGGGATGACCGCAGGCCACCGGCGCATTGGGGGATCGCGAGTGCCTTCGGCGCGCCACGAAAGGGAGTAACCGGAGTGAGCAAGACCTACGGCATTGGATTGGTGGGCTGCGGTGTCATTAGCCCGGTGCACCTGGAGGCGATCGGACAGGTGGCCAATGCCCGGCTGGTGGCCACCTGCGATGTAATACAGGAGCGGGCACAGGCCGCCGCCGACAAGTACGGGGCGCAGGCCGCGTATACGGACTTTGCGGACCTGCTGGCTCGGGATGACATCGACATCGTCCATGTCACCACTCCCAGCAGCCACCACCACGTGGTGAGCATCGCCGCTTCCGAGGCGGGGAAGCACAGCTTCGTGACCAAGCCCATCGACATCAGCCTGGACAGCATCGACGCCATGATCCGCGCCGCCGAGGTCAATGGGGTCAAGCTCGCGGCCGTCCACCAGTTCCGGGCCTACGACAGCTACAGGGCCCTGCGCGGCGCCATCGAGGCGGGCAGGCTGGGTGAACTGCACTACGGGAACGCCTTCGTCCCCTGGTGGCGCGAGCAAAGCTACTACACCGACCGCTGGCAGGGCACGTGGGAGTTCGACGGCGGCGGGGCGTTGATGAACCAGTCCGTGCACTGGGTGGACCTACTCTTGTGGATGATGGGGGATGTGGAGTGCGTGGCGGGCTATGCGTCCACCCGGGCCCACGAGATGGAGACCGAGGACCTCGGCACGGCGGCTTTGCGGTTCACCAGTGGCGCCCACGGCGTTTTGCAGGGGACGACCCTGACCTACAAGGGCCTGCCGACGCGGCTGGAGGTTCACGGCTCGCGGGGCAATGTGACTATCGAGGGCGACAAGATCACTCTGTGGGATGTCGAGGGTGAACAGAGCCCGGCCGAGGAAGCCTCGGCCCCCGAGACCTCGGCCGCGGATCCGCGGGCGGGGTTGGGTGACGCCGTGGGGGCCCATCGGGTCCAGCTTCAGGCGCTCATCGACTGGATCGAAGGCCGCGGCCTGCCGCTGGTCGACGGTCTCGAGGCCAGACGCGCCGTGGAGCTGAACCGAGCGATCTACCAGTCGCAGCGGACCGGGGCCGTGGTGAAGCTGCCGCTGTGAGCACCTCGACGGCGTCGCTGCTTGGCAATCCCTATGTCCTGGCGGCCCTGGCAACCCTGTGTTGGGGCGTTGTTGTCATCCCACTGAAACTCGCGACCTTGCCCGGACGTCTGGGGATTGCGATCTCCATGAGCACGGGCGCGCTGACGATGACGGCGCTGGCGGGGCCGCAGATGCTCTCCGCCCTGGGCCTGCCGTGGCCGGAGCTTGCCCGCATCGTCCTGATCGGCACCGTGCAGTTCGCCGTGGGCTGCGCCCTGTACTATGAGTGCATCCAGAGCGGAAGCATCAGCATCGCCGTCCCGATCACTCGGGCCAAGGTGATCCTGATGCTGCCTTTGTCCATCGCTCTGGGTCTGGAGCACTTCACCTGGCCGCTGCTGGGGGCGTGCGTGCTGGTGGTGTTGGGTGGGGTTCTGATCGGCATCCGGCCGGGTGAGAAGGTCCCGGCCTCCGGCCTGGACGGACACCGCCGCTCGCTGCTCTTGGCGGGTATGGCCTGCGTATTCTGGGCCATCGGTGAGACCCTGATGGGCACCTTGCCCAAATCGGTCCCGCCCCTGGCGGCCAATGGCCTGATGTTGTGGTCGGGGCTGCTGGTCTATCTGGCCTATGCATTCATTTCGGGCCTGTGGCGGCAGTTCCGGGGCATCGCGGCTCGGGAGATCGGCTATTTCGCCATTCACGGCATCGTGAGCTTCTCCGTGGCATACGGCCTGTTCGTGGCGGCGGTAGGGCTCATGAGCCCCACACGCGTGGCCTGCGTGACCTCGACTTACCCGCTGCTTTCGGCCCTCATCGGGTGGGTGCTGTTCAAAGAGCGGTTCACGATCCTGCTGGCTTTGGGGGCCTGCCTGCTGGTGGGCGGCGTGATTTTGCTGCAGTTGGTGAAGTGATCTGAGATCGCGGCCCGACTTTGTACAAATCGGTTCAGGAGACCCGTATGCGCGCTGCTTTGGCCCTGCTGCTGTTGGCCGTCCCGCTCCTGCCCGGCCTGTGCGCCGAGCGTGCGGTTCGCGAGCCCATGGTGTTTGTGTATGGCGCTCAGTCGCGGGACGCGATCGGCCAGGTCGCCGAGATGGGTGCCAACTGCCTGTACCTGGACACATCTCGGGAGAACACGGCCAACATGGCTCCGCTGGACGACCGCATCGCGCTGGCCGCCGAGAACGGCCTGCGCACCATCGTCGTGATCCCCACTTTGCAGCACTCATTCAACATGCCCTCACCTCTGGGCAGCAACTACCGCAAGTGGGTGACGGAGAAGATCACGGCGGTGGTCACCCACTTCCGGGACAATGAGCACGTCATCGCGTGGGCCGTGGAGGGGCTCTCGGAATGGGAGGTCGACTGCGGCAACGGAGACTTCCGCGAGTACCTCTCTGCGTGGTATCCGGACCTCGCGGCGCTGAATGAGTCGTGGGGAACGACCTTCTCGGACCTGGAGCAGGTGAGCATGGAGACGGTGCGTCAGATCGATGCGCGGCATCCCTTCGGTGTGGGGCGGGCCTCGGTAGACTTGGCGGAGTACAGGCGTTTGGCCTACCACGACATCCTGGCGCTGTGGGCGCGGACCATCAAGTCTCTGGACTCGTCTCGTCCGCTGATGACCGGCCCGGTGACCCTCTACCGCTCTCTGACGGCGATCCCGCCCCAGTACGACATCGTCTGCCCGGCCACGCCGCCCGATGAACTGGAGCCGGACTATCTGACCCACAATGTGCACTCGGTGGACATGGCTCGGCGCTGCGGCCGCTTTGATGTGATCCCCTTCCTGCGGGTGCCGCTGCACCAGGGCGAGAGCAGCTCGTTGACCTCCTGGATCGCGGTGGCCGCTCTGCACGGCGCCCGGGGTGTGGCCCTGGATAACTGGTGGGCGCTGGAGAACAGCCCCGCCCCGCACCTGAGCCGTCAGGAGGTGGCCCTGGCTCTGGAGGCTTCGCGACCGCGGGAGACCATGCGAATCGTCCCGCAGGCAACCATGGCCTTCCTCTACGAGCCTTACGTGGGGGGTCTGAGCACCGGCGACTGTGCGCCCAAACGCGGAGCACGGCCCGGACCGCGGCTGGAGCCCACTGAGCTGCAGAAGCAGAACCTGCCGGCCTACGGCTACATCGAGGGTCTCTTGCCCGGCGAGCCCAGCAATCCGTTCGGGGCGTTCAGGGTGGGCACCCAGTTCGGTATCGCCGACTACATCACTCTCCAGGACGCGCCGGGCGTGGACCTGCAGCAGTATTCGGCCATCCTGGCCCCCATGGCGTTGCGGCTCTCCGGAGCGCTGCAGAGCCGGCTTGCCCAATATGTGCGCTACGGTGGCGCGCTGGTACTGGACTACGGTGCAGGGATGTACGAGACGGGCTCGTGGCTCTCTTTGCCTCCGGCCGTGGCGGAGCTGTGCGGAATCCTGGAGCTTGTCGAGCCCTACGAAGCTCGGGGGGCGCTGACCACGACCACCTGGCGGCCGGACTGGCTGCACTCTCTGACCTGGGGCATGAAGACGGAAGGCTCGTACAACTCAGGAGCCAAGCGCGGGACGCCTCAGGAGCTCCGGGATTACCATGTGGTCGGGCCCGCCTGCTACGCCGTGCTCGACAGCGCTGGTGGCGCCGTGGCCACGCTGGATGCCAGGACGGTGCAGGGCAAGTCGACGATCAGCGGCCTGCTGGGCCGTGGCACCGGCAGCGGCCTGGCCTGCTACGCCACCCACCGCCTCTGGGCGAACTGGCGCAGCGACTGCCCCGTCTATATCGGCTTCCATCTGGACATGTGTGCCCGGAGGCCCGCCATCGACCTGCAGGGGACGTCCTTTTGGACTACGGGGATCTGCGCGACGCTCACCGCGGACGGCGTCGCGTTGTGCAACGCCACGCGCCGGGCCACCATTGCCGAGGTGATCTACGCTCAGGCCCGGCACGCCGTGCACTCCAGCGGTGCGGGGCTGTTTTCCGCGCTCGCGCGCGAACGCGATGGCACCCGTTCCGGTGCCGCGCGGCTGTCGGTACGCCTGCAAGCCGGCGAGACGAAGCAGTGTCGCCCTCTGCCCATCCTGGTGCAGCCGTACACCGACAGCTCCTGGGCCATGGCGCTCGAGGTCGGCCCGGAGCGGATCGTGCTGGAGGTGGCCGGCGACGGCGGCGATGTGGTGGCCGACCGCGCGGGCGCTCTGTCCCTGACGAGCGGCGCTCTCACCCGGGCCCGGTACACGGTCACGGATGGCGAGTATTCGGTGGAGCCCGGCTCGGTGCACAGGGTGGTGATGAGGACCGAGGGGGAGCGGCTGGAGGGTCTCTTCACCGCCACGAGCGAAGGGCAGTTCCGGTTTTCGGAATCCGCCCGGCATGGGGTGATCACCATCACCCCGGCCGTGGGAGAGAGCGGACAGGCTTCGGAGTAGGAGACGCCTGCGGGCGATGTCCGGAGGCACCGGACGGTGGGTGCCGTCGCGAGGGACCATCGCTACGTGCCCCGGCAACGGAGACAACGGGGGAGATGCCAATGTCCGCTGAGCCGGTGATACGTCCCGCAGGCCCGGAGGACGCGGAGCGCTGTGCCGAGATCGCCGTGGAGGCCTGGCGCCCGGTCTTCGCGTCCTGGCGCGAGCTACTGGGGGAGAAGCTGTTCCAGATCGTCTACTCCGATTGGGAGGCGGTCAAGCGCGGGCAGGTGGTGGAGTTTCTCACGAAATGGCCCCAGATGGCGATCGTGACGGAGCTGGAGGGCCGTGTGGTGGGGTTCTTGACCTACCACTTCTGGCCCGACAAGCCGGTGGCCGAGATCGGGAACAACGCGGTGGCCCCGGGACACCAGGGGCTGGGCATCGGCACGCGGCAGGTGCGTCATGCGATGGGGCTGTTCCGGGAGCGGGGCGTCACGGTGGCCACTGTGATGACGGGGCTGGACGACGGGCACACGCCGGCCCGGTGCATGTACGTCAATTCGGGCTTTGGCCCCTCGCTGCCGATGATCCGCTATTTCAGCGAGATCCAGGGGCCGTGAGGCCGGTGGGACCCGGGGAGAGATCACGCGGGGGCTTCACACCAACGGACGCTGCTTTTGCCACCGTCCTCCCCCCGTCGCTTCGGCGTTACCCCCGCCGTATCGGCAGCCTCCCGAACTTCCGCACCGCGCTGTTGATGGCCAGCATGCCGGGGCGCCAACGGTGGGGGGGCATGTCCTCGGTGATGCCGATGAGAAACCCA
Organism: uncultured Armatimonadia bacterium; assembly: GCA_964423635.1. GTDB lineage: Bacteria > Armatimonadota > Zipacnadia > Zipacnadales > JABUFB01 > CAYRFY01. The sequence goes on from CAYRFY010000338.1 coordinate 6,284, forward strand.
TTGCCGGGCGCGGCCTGCTGCAGGATGTCTCGGGTCGCCGCCACCATCTCCTCATCGGACTTGAGGAACAGCGAGGAGGGGAAGTTGATCCAGATCACTTTGTCCGGCCACAGGGCTCGGGCCTCGGCCACGCTGAGGTCGCAGTCCGGGGGCGGGGTGAAGGCCTCGACGTAGTCCATCTTCGAGGTAGCCACCAGGGGCGCCAGGGCCCGATTGTTGGCGTCCATGTGCACACCCATCAGCTTGCCGTGGGCGTGCATGATCTCGGCGAACTCGTCGTAGTGGGGCAGGATGTACTTCTCGAAGCGTTCCACACCCACGATCTCCGGGCTGACATTGCCGCCGTAGTTGGCGCAAAGCGCCGGGGACCGGGCGACGATCTCGTAGATCCGCCGGCGGTCCTCGGTGAGGGCGTCGTAAAGCCTCAGCAGCTCATCGCGGTTCTCGGCCCACTGAATGGCGAACTCCTCCACCCCCAGGATGCGGTAGATGATCTCCTGCAGAGGCGAGTAGCCCACCCCGGCGCGCATGGTGGCATCCTCACCCATCTCCTCGGCCTTGTGCAGGAAGCCTTCGTAGGCGGGGTAGTGCTCGCGGCAGGTGATGGTGGCGAGTATCTTCTCGTAGTCCTCGGGCCCCTTGAAGAGCTTCTCCACATTCCACGAGGTGCCGGGCGCGGGCTCGTCAACCCGGGTGAGGTCGCCCTTCTCGGTGTGGATGGTGGTGCGGACCCTGGTGCGGCCCTCCTCGACGAAGGTCACGGTCTCCTGGGTAATGCCCGGAGTACGGGTGCCGAAGACGCCCGGCCCGCGCTGCACGATGCAGAGGCCCTCGTTGCGCATGGTGCGCTCGTCGGTGCACTGCGGGATCATGCACTCATAGACGGTGAAGGGGACGTGGTCGACGTCTTCGAAGCGCAGCGCGGCCTCAACGCGCTGCCTCGGCGTCCATGACTTCGGCATAGGTGTCTCCCTGTGGCGGCCTATGATTCGGGGGGATCGTTGTCGCCAAACAGCTCATCCATGGCCAGCTTGGTGGTGGATCGGCGCCATTGCTCTACATCGCGGGGCCGGAACTGGACACCGCCATCGCCGGGATAGGGAAGCCGGTGGTCGTGTTCGCTAAGGAAGATCTCCAGAGGGATGCCTTCGGGGAAGGCGACGCAGACACGGCGCCCGGCCACGATGTCTCCGAGGTACTTGCACTTCATGCAGATCGGGGGCGGCTTGAGTCTGTTATCCATGGCTAACCTCGGGACAGATCGCGGCCTGTGCGTGGGGAGCGCACCTTGCGGCCATTGGCGCGCTCATCTTACGGCCTCAGGGTACTCCTGCGCAAGGGCGTCCAGACGGGCGTCGGAGGCGCGGTCGGGTCAGATCCCCTGCACCGGCAGTCCCCCCGCCGGCTTGCAGCGGGGTTCGTAGCCCTCGGGGAACAGGTGGTCCACCTGGCCCTCCTGGAAAAGCCGACAGGCGTCGATCTCCGGAGGCAGCGTCTTCTCCTCCCAGACTTTCCAGCCTTCGCCGTCCAGAGGTGTTTCGTACCCGTCGTGGCGGAGGCGGGCGATGAGCCTTTGGCGCAGGTCGACCAAGACCTTGGCGTAGGCGGCGTTCCCGGCCAGATTGCGCTCATCCAGTCGTCCCGGCTCGCGCCGGAAGAGGTACTCTCGGTTGTCCGGCGCGCTGTAGCCGTACTTGTACTGGCCCGTGGTGATGCCGTGAAGCGCCCATCCGCCCTCCTGGTACTGGGTGAACACCTCATCGCGCTCGACGTGTCCCTCGGCGACCTGAGCCAGGTCCACGCCCGCCGCCTCCCCGGGCACCGGGATGTCGGCGGCCTGGAGCAGTGTGGGCATGACGTCCACCGTGCTGACCACCTGATCGCAGCGGCGCCCCGGAGTGAATCGGGCGGGCCAGCGCACAAGCAGCGGCACCCGCGCCGCAGGGTCCAGGAGGGAGCGCTTGCCGTAGCTGTCATAGTCGCCCAGCAGCTCGCCGTGGTCCGAAGCGAACATCACCAGAGTATGCTCCAGGTCTCCGCTGCGCTCCAGAGCGGCCAGGATGCGTCCGGCATTGTAGTCCACAAAGGAGATGGCCGCATAGTAAGCGGCCCGGATCAGGCGTACCAGATTGCCATCGAAGCCCTCGTCCCGGTACTTGTACCGATTCTGCAGCCGGTTCCAGTACGTCAAGAGCTGCTCGTGGCCCCGGGGCACGTGAGGATAGGGCATCTCCACCGGCTTGTATAGTCTGTTCCAGGGCACGGGCGACTCGAAGGGAGGGTGCGGCTTGATGAAGCTGGACCACAGGAAGAAGGGGCGGGCGCGGTCGCGTCGGCCGAGGAACTCGATGGAGCGATCGGCCACCCAGGTGCTGTGGTGCACTCGGGCCGGAAGCTGCGAGGGCTGAGG
>CAYRFY010000339.1:0-7826 GCA_964423635.1 uncultured Armatimonadia bacterium
GACCGTGCGGCGCCGCGCAGCGGCGCCTCCCAGGCCCGGACTTCAGGCCGGGCAATAAAGGCACCCAACTCTGCAGGGCCCGCAGGGAGCGGCGCCGTTGCCCGTTGCCCTCTCCTGAGCAGCCGTATCGCGCAAGCGGCGCGAAGGGACTTTACCGACAGGCTCGAGGACGCTCCCGCCTTGCGACACCGTTGGCCCTTCCCCACCTACGGAACAATCCGCCGCCCCCTTGCGTCAAGGCTCCCGACTCTGGCAAATCGGACTCGGGAGGCTGGGCGATGACCCTCATGCGCGCCGGCTACATGGCTTTCGCACTGACACTGCTGATCGGAGGGCGGGCCGCATTGGCCGACGGGATACTGGTTCCTCCGCTGAGGCCCGAAATCCCCCACTTCACCATCAAGTACCACCACGTGGAAGCACAGATCAAAGACCAGGTCGCCACCACCGAGGTGGATCAGGTCTTTGTCAATGAGACCCGCAGCGAGCTGGAGGCCACCTACCTCTTCCCCCTGCCCCCGGGGGCGCAGGTGCGGGACTTCACCCTCATCGTCGACGGCAAGAAGATGGCCGGCGAGATCCTTCCGCGCGACAAGGCCGTCAAGCTCTACGAGGAGATCGTGCGCAAGCGCAAGGACCCCGGCCTCCTGGAGTATACCGGCCGCGATACCTACAAGGCCCGGGTCTACCCCATCCCCGCCCGGGGCGAGGTGCGGGTCCAGATACAGTACACCGAAGTCCTGCCCTACGATAACGGTCTGGTGGCCTACAATTACCCCATGAGCACGGAGAAGTTCTCCAAAGAGCCCATCCGGGAGACCGTGTTCGAGGCCAGGATCGAGTCCTCGCGCAAGCTGGGCGCCATCTACTCGCCGACCCACGAGATCGATGTCTCCCGTGAGGGCAAGAGCTTCGCCCGCGTCTCCTACGAGGAGAAAAACAGCAAGCCCGACCGTGACCTGCTCTTGTACTACAGCGTGGGCGAAGACGAGGTGGGCACCAGCGTGATGACCTTCAAGGAGCGCGGGGAGGACGGGTTCTTCCTGCTTTTGGCCGCTCCCGCGCAGGAGGAGGTGCCGGCCGGGAAGGCGGTGCCCAAGAACGTCATCTTCGTCCTCGACCGCTCGGGGTCCATGCGCAGCGACGAGAAGATCGACCAGGCCCGGGCGGCCCTGAAATACTGCGTCGAGAGTCTCAACCCCGATGACCGCTTCGAGATCGTCACCTTCGCCACCGGCACCACCGCCTTCGGCGACGGACTGCGGCCCGCGAGTAAGGACCAGCTATCCCGGGCGCGCAAGTTCATCTCCGACATCGAGGCCAGCGGAGGCACCGATATCGACTCTGCTTTGCAGCTCGCCCTCAAGGCCCGCAAGCGGGGGGCCCCCAATTACATCGCCTTCCTCAGCGACGGGCTGCCCACCGTGGGGGATGTCACCGACCCCGACGAGCTCATCAAGCTCACCCGCAAGCGGGTGGAGCAGATGGAGGACACGCCCACCCGCATCTTCAGCTTCGGCGTCGGCTACGATGTGGATACCCACTTCCTGGACAAACTGTGCGAGGACAACCGCGGGGTCACCACGTACGTCCGGCCGCAGGAAGACATCGAGGTCAAGGTCTCCAACTGGTACCGGAAAATCGCTCAGCCGATCCTCACCGATCTGTCCCTGGACTTCGGCGAGATCGAAACCTTCGACCTGTTCCCCAGAGTGCTCCCGGACATCTTCGCCGGCTCGCAGTTGACGCTCATGGGCCGCTACAAGCAGCGGACCACGGGAGAGACGACCATCGCCCTTTCCGGCCACGCCGGGGAGGCGGGCAAGAGAACCTTCAAGACGAAGGCGAACTTCCCCAAGCGCACCGAGGGGACCGACTACATCGCGGCCCTGTGGGCCGGGCGCAAGATCGGCTACCTGCTGGATCAGATCCGCCTGCACGGCAAGGATGAGGAGCTGGTGGAGGAGGTCGTCGCCCTGAGCACCAAGTACGGCATCCTCACGCAGTACACGGCCTTCCTGGCCCAGGAGGACGAAGCCCCGCGCCCCATCGCCGAGGCCCGCGAGCTGGCCGGGATGGGCATGGGCGCCGCCTTCGGCGGAGCCAGGGCGGGTGCCGCTCCCGTCAGCCAGTCGCAAAACGCCCAGCAGATGCGGGACAACGCCTCAGTGGCGACTCAGAACAAATATGTGGACGCCGAGGGGCGCATGCAGCAGGTGGGCAATCTCCAGAACCGTGGCCAGCGCGGAGTGGTGAAGCGGCAGGGGCAGTGGCAGGACCTGCGCTACGACCCCGCGCAGCACAGGATCGACCTCAAGGTCCAGGCCTACAGCGAGGCCCACTTCCAGCTCACGAGGGCCTTCCCCGAGCTCAATCAGATCATGGCCCTGTCGGACAACATGCTCCTGGTGGTCAACGGTCGCGGGGTGCAGATCGGGGCCGACGGCAAGACGGAACTGACCGACGAGGACCTCGAAGCTCTCGGGGCCGCACAGCCGGAGGCGGGAGCCGCCGTCCACGAGCCCGAGGAGGGGGTGGCCGCAGCCCGGCCCGAACGACTCACCATCGGCCGGGCACTGCTGGCTTTTCTTCACAATACGCTGCGGCAAGCAATAGCGGCGGTCTGAGGGCGCCGCAGGCAAGGGAGGCGCAGAGACGGAGCCACGGCCCCCTCTCTGCGCCTCCTCGTTCATCCCATGCTCACTGGCCCAGCGCCTTCAAAGCCATTGCCGGGTCATTGGTCGTGATGCTTCTCACGCCCATCTCCGCCAGGACCTTCACCATGTCCGGATCATCCACCGTCCACACCCACACCGCCACACCCGCCAGACCGAAGACCCGCATCAGGTCCTCGCTCACCGCGCCGGAGACGATATCCACGAACTGGCAGTTGGACTGCAGCGTGGTCCCCAGGATCCTCCGCGCCGCCTCCTCATCCACATTTGAGCCTCCCGACAGCCAGCCCACCGGCAGCCCCGGCTCCAGCTCCCGAATCTCCTTGCACGTGGCCGCACTGAAGGAGATGATGGTCACGAAGTCCACCGCCTCCGCCTCACGGATCGTGTCCACAACCTGCTTTGAGATCCCTCCCTGCTTGACCTCCACCACGAGCTGCATCTTGCCCCGCACCAGCTCCAGCGTCTCCTTGAGGGTCGGGATGCGCTGGCCCTTGTACTGCTCGCCCTTCCACGAGCCGGCATCCAGCGTGCGCAGCTCCTCGAGGGTCTTGTCGGTGATCGGGCCGCTGCCGTCGGTGGTGCGGTCCAAGGTGGCGTCGTGGGACAAAACGACGTGACCGTCCTTGGAGCAGTACACATCACACTCGGCCGCGGGCGCTCCGGCCTCGATGGCCGCCTCGAAGGCGGCGAGAGTGTTCTCCGGCGCGAGGCTCGAGTAACCGCGGTGGGCGACGACGACGGGCCGGCCCACGACCGATGCGGGCATCTGAGGCGCAGCAGGCAATTGGATCACCTTCACATTGTCGAAGTACGCGCGGGCGGAGCTGCAGGTGAACCCTAGACGTCCGCGCTGATACGCGAGGGCAAAGGGTGAGCTCAGTACCGGCTCACCGTCAAACCATTGCGTCACACGGCTCCCCGAGACCTCCAGGGCCAGCCGGTGCACCTCGCCGGGAAGCATGTCCTCCCCGGCCCCGGCGGTGGAGTAGACGCTGTAGGGGTACCCCGGCCCCGCGGGCAATCGGCGGGCGAACTCGATGCCATTGCCGGCCCGGGTGCGCTGCCGCACGGTGTACAGATAGTACCCATCCGCCATGGGGTCCTCGCGCGCCCGCCACATCAGGCAGGCCCAGCGCGTGGGGTCGCCAACCTCGGCGATCTCGATATCGCATTCGACGCGGAGGTTCTCCCACTGCGGGTCTCCGAAGCAGACCATGGGCGTGGGCTTGCCCATCGCATCGATGAGCAGACGCCCGCCCTCGACCCGCGGCTCCCCGGAGATCACCTCCCAGCCGGCGGGCAACTGCCCCTCGGCGACATTGTCGAAGGTCTCGATGAAGACCGGTTCCTGGGCCAAGCAAGGGATGATTGCGCACGGCAACAGCAACAGTGCGAGCAATACTGTCATCGGCATCTCCTTTCCCCGGCGACCGGCGGCCGGACGCCGAGCCGGTGCGCGCAAGACGGAACTGCGGTTCACGCCAACCCCGATTGTGCTCAGCGCCCTCCCGTCCACAGCCCCTCGGCGCTGAAGTTGCCGTCCACGATCGTCGCTGGGCTGAACTCGAACTGCAGGCCCTCGCGCGGGATCATGTAGTTGTCGCTGATGCGGTTGACGCCGGCGCCCTGCACCCGCACCGTGCAGCTCAGGATCCCGCCCGCGAGCTGGATGCCTACGCAGTCGCGGATCAGCACCTCGCCGTAGAAGAAGCAGCAGCCATTGATCGCCATGCCGTTGGCCACCTTGTCGGCCAGGAGGGCATAGCGGACGTTGTGGTTGCTCAGGCACGCCGAGAGCACCCCGTGCGAGCCGTTCTCCTTGTCCTGCAGGAAGATGCCGTCGAGGTTGCTCACGAAGTTGGAGTCGGTCACCTTACAGTTGCCGCCGTGGATGACGCAGCCGGTGACATTGCCCTCGCAGTGGAGCCGGGTGGCGTTGATGTACTCGGCCCGGACATCGAAGCGCACGCCGATGAAGCTACCGGTGGCCTTGATGTCCTGGAAGTTCCCGCCGTGGGTGACCGGCGCACCGTCCACACCCGTGCGCGAGAGCTGCAACGCGGCGCCGCCGAAATTGCGCAGAGCGATGCCGCTGATGGTGAAGTGCGAGCAGCGCTCCACCGCGATGCCGCTTTGGCCCTCATCGGTGCGCTGCTGCCACGGTCCCGTAGCCTCTCCATCAAGGGTCAGGTCGCGGATGGAAAAGTCGCGCACACCACGCTGTTGCAGGATACACTTGGCGCCATTGGAGCGCAGGACCGTCGCCGGACCGGCGCCCACCAGCGTGACCCCCGTCGGAACGCAGACCTCACCCACGCGGTAGTGCCCGGCGGGGATGCGCACGATCCCCGGCCCGTCGCCGAGGGCACCAAGCAGCGCCCGAGTGTCATCGGTCGCGTCGTCCCGTCCGTCCGGAGGGCGGCCGTCGTCGTTGGTGTAGTCGGCGAGGCTGCGCTCTGTCGGATTCTGGCCCACGGCGCCGCCCTGCACCACGAGAAGCCCCAGGCACAGCAGCAGTTGTCCGCTCATGCTACCACCCCACGGCCTTCATCAGTGCCCTCATGTACCCCAGGGCGTACGCCCGGCCGATGTGGCCCCAGCGGCTGTCGCCCACGATCCCCGGCGTGTGGTCCGGCATCATGGCGTAGCGGTACCCGAAGCTCTTGTAGACCTTCATCGCCTCCAGCATGTCCGTGTCGCCCTCGTCGATGAAGACCTCGTCGAACCGCGGCACCCGCCCGCGCACATTGCGGAAGTGCACGTGGTTGATCTTGTCTCTCTCGCCGAAGGTGCGGATCGTCTGCAGCACATCGGAATCCGCCTGCTCGGCCAGGGTCCCCTGACACAGGTTGAGGCCATTGGCCGGGCTGTCCACCGTCTCCACGAACCGCTTCATGCCCGCCACGGTGCTCAGGATCCGCGCCTCGCCCCGCAGGTACGGAGTCGGTGGGTCCTGGTGGTGCATGGCCAGTCGCACCCCGCACTCCTCGGCCACCGGGACGATGCGCTCCAGCACGTACGTCAGCCGGTCCCACATCTCCTCGGCCTCGACGGCGTACTCCGGGCGCTCCGGGCCAACGTCCCTGACGCGGTCGTAGTCGAAGCGCGCGATCGAAGCTCCGCCTCGGCCGAAGTCGTTGGGCCGCGGCAGATGGCCCCACACGTCCACGATGCTCCAGGTCCACTCCACCACCGGGACTTTCGCCTCGGCACAGACCCGAATCGTCTCGCACATGTCCTCGATCTCTTGGTCCCTCGCGGGCAGACCCAGCCGGGCGTTCCAGTACTGAGTGTCCTTGCCCTGGGGCAGGAGCACTACCGACAGCTTGCAGTCATATTGCGCCATCCTGTCCTGCAGGTCCGCCAGCGCGTCCCGCGGCAGCACCCCGCACTGCGTCGGGCCCATCAGGTGGCCGCCGCAGATCTTGATATGCCCCACTCCGAGCTGCTGCGCGAACTGGAAGGTCTCGTCGGCGAAATCCGTGACACCCAGGCACAGGTACATGACAGGTCCCTTCCCGGTCATTCTGAGGCACAAGTCGCGAGTCGGTGAGTCACGAGTCAACGGCTACGGTCCCGCAAGGCGGGAGCGACGGCAGTAGACGACCGGTCGGTGCTTCCCGGCGATCTGGGTGCGCCGTACCATGCGGGCCTGGAGACCCGCGGGCACGGTAAGCGGTCGGTCGGTGCCTCCCGGCGACAGGTAACCGCCGGTCGGTCGGTGCCTCCCGGCGACAGGTAACCGCCGGCCGTTCGCCGTTTCCCGCCACGCGCCACGAACCACGCGCCACGGCCGTTCCCGCCGTTCCGCGCCACGGCCGTCCTCCCGCCCCCGGGCGCTACCTTTGCAGCCTCAGCAACAGTCCCTGACCGGCGGTGAGCCATAGCCCATTGCGGTACTGCTCGCCGCCGGGGGCCAGGTTCTTCTTAGTACCGGGCGCCAGAGCCAGGCTGTTTTGCTCGTCCAGCGCGATGAGTTGGCCGCCTGTGGGCGACACGTAGGCGCGTTGGGTGTACTGCCCCTCGGTCTCCAGGAACAGCCGCGCCGACTGCTGCAGACTGAGGTTGACCACCATCACCCAATCGGCCCCATCCTCTGCCGAGAACTCGCCCACCATCACCGGAGTGTCGACCCCTACGGCCGTGACGATCTTCCCGGGTAGCCGCGGCAGGTCTCCGGGCGGATTGTCCGCGGTGAAGTACACACCAGTGGAGGTGAGCCGGTTCATCAGCGGCCCGATGGTGCGGAGCTGCTCGTTGACCATGCGCAGGTATTGCCACGTCTGGGTGCGGGTGCGGTCACGGTCGATGGGCGCATAGGCGTAGCCGTCGGCATAGTACTTGTACCACGCAACGCTGCTGCCCCCGGCGGCCAGGGTCGTGTAGGCCTGGAGCAGCAGGTTCGCCGGGGAGGGCACCGTGGTGTGCGGCCGAATCTGATTGGAGGACACGATGTTCCAAAACGGCAGTCCGTTATCCATGGCCACCTTGCGCACATCCATCAGGTTGTTATAGTACCGCGCGGTGGCCCTGGGCTCGGTCATGTCCCCGGAGACCTGGGTCATGTAGTTGTCGTAGCTCACAAGCTGGGGCCTAACCTCGGCCACGAAGCGCTCCAGGTACTCCATGTACGTGTCCGTCCCAAGTTGCGAGGTGTCCGGAGCGCCCACGGTGGCGTAGTTGGGGAACAGGTTGATGTACGCCAGCTTCCCCGGCGCGTACTTGCGCACCGCCGCCACGGCCTTGGCCAGGCCCGCGAAGTCCCGAGCACCGGGCTCGTCCATGATGTAGTAGCCCAGGATCGCCTCGCTGTCCCCGGCCTGCTGCACCATGGTACGCACGACCTCGTCAATCTCCTCGTCCGACCGATTGCGCCACTCCCGGGTCCAGGCGCCGGCGTTCTCCACGTCCGGGAACATGATGGCCTTGAGGCCCAGGCGCTCGCATTCCGGCAGATCGGCGGGCAATACGAACCCGGCCAGGTTGAACCCGCAGTCGGCGATGCTCTGCAGGCCCTGCTCGCGCTCGACGTACGGCTGTCGGAACCCGTGCTGGGTGTCCCAGGGCAAGATCGGGTACAGGTCCGCGGGCCAGGTGAAGGCCTCCGGCGACTGTGCCGAGGTGGGGGCGGCCTGTGTCAGGAGCACG
>CAYRFY010000339.1:7836-8122 GCA_964423635.1 uncultured Armatimonadia bacterium
GGCAGAGACATCTTGCATCACTCCATGAGCATGGTGTCTGGTGTGCGCGGGTGACCTTCGCCGCCGGGGGCCGGGGACCTTCGCGCGGACAGGGCCCCGCGGGAGTCTACCTCAGCTCGTCGGTGCCGTACGCGATGGCGAAGGACACGCCCTGCGCTTCTTCGGCAAGCTCAGCCTTGAGAATGCCCCACAGCAAGTCCTGGCGGGCGTGCTCCGGCAAATCGTTGAACTTGCTGGATACGACCAGCACGTGCACTCGTCCCTGGTAGCCCTCGGTCACGTCAAT
>CAYRFY010000339.1:8132-8675 GCA_964423635.1 uncultured Armatimonadia bacterium
GCGCCGACGCTTCCACCAGAGAGCGCGCATCGACGCGGGATGTGAAGGGACGCGGGTCGTACCTCCAGTCGGGCCGCCACTTCATGCACAGACCAAGCGAGCGTCGGAGTGCGTCATCTGAAGCCAGCGCCCCTTCGAGATCGGTGAGGCGTAGGAGAAGCCGGATGTTGTGAGCCCGTCTGCCCCCAAGGTCGACGGCTTCGCCGCCCTGCACGCGGCGCTGCAGCGCCTCAGAGAACTTGGATGCGCCAGGGACACGGCTGATGATGTAGGCCTTCAGCGCACACTCTACCGCATAGCCGGCAAGGTAGACAGCGCCCCGGAGGTTCCGATGCCCCGCGTCGGCGGCTTCTGGGTCGCGACTGGGCTGTTCGAGCAACTCCAGCGCATCCGCCAGCCGCCTCGGACCGGCCTTCACGTAGTCTGTTATCCTGTCAAATTCGTACATCGCTCCCCCCGCAGATCGAGCGATCCGTCCCCTACTCCCCTTTCCCAACCTCCACCCTCGCCACGCATAGCTCCAGCGGTTGCCCCTGCACCGCC
>CAYRFY010000340.1:0-8639 GCA_964423635.1 uncultured Armatimonadia bacterium
TGAGTTTCCAGCCCGACTCGGCGAGCCGGAAGGCTCGCCGCCGGGCGGTGTTGCCGCCCCCGGAGCAACCTCCGTGCCGTGCTCGTCAGTTTGGGGCCGAGCTTCGCTATTACCACAACGCAACTTGGAGCAAGGACCTCGCTGGAAAAGCCGGATGGGTCCCGTGTACGTGCTTCGCATCTTGCCGCGCCCAGTGTGTCCCTGCACACACGCGTCGCCGGGGCATCCCGGCCCGGAGACGCATGACGCCGGAACGCTGAACCCACCCGGAAGCGCACGTTGAGTGCCGGTCCGGGGGTCGCGCCGATAGGAACAGAGGAGACCCACAGATGGACTGCCGCACATTTCGAGAAACGATACTGACCGCCCGGCCCGCGGACCGGAGCCCGTCTGTGTGCGCACAGCTCGAGCAACACCAGGGCGCGTGTCCGGACTGCCGGGCCTTCAGGCAGCGCGAGGAAGCTGTGGCAAGCATCCTGGGCGCAAGCCGGGGTGTCTCGGCTCCCGGCGGCTTCGCAGACAGGGTGATGGCACGTGTCGAGGCCGGCCAGGTCCCCGCGGTGTCCTCCTGGGTGGATTGGTTTCTGGGCCCGCTGCGAGCGCCTGTTCCGGGCTTCTCCTTTACCCACGCTGCGGCCATCGCGGTGGTGGTCGTGATGCTCGCCACGGCGGGGTTCTTCGTGGCCAACGGGGGCGGCCCGTCCGCGGACGTGCCCGGTACGCCGATTATGGCGGGTGCCGGCATGGGGACGGCTCCGACCGCCGCGCCGGTGCTGGATCAAGACAGCATGGATGAGCTGATCCGGCGCCATCAGGGCTCCAGCGTCATGCAGCCTTTGTCAGACGATGAGGGCATGAGGCTTGTATCCTTCTAAACATGCACAGGTACCCATCTGCACGGTGGCAAGGCGCCAATAGTCGACATCCGATGAACTCCCAAGCTTCAGGCATCCGCCTTCACGCATCCCCGGCCGTTCCCGGCGCACGCCGCTTCTCCGCGGCGTGCGCTATGTTGCTGGCTCTGACCTGTGTGGGGCCGCTGGGCGGCGCCCGGGCCGATAAGGCCCTGGACATCCTGCGCAAGTCCATCGCGGCCGACGGCCAGGTGGCCTACTGGGCGGAGGTTGAGATCACGGTGCGGGGCAAGTCCACCAGGGTCTTCCGGCAGGACGTGCTGCGTGCCTCGGGCAATAAGTACCGCATCCGGATGACCGGTCCCGGCGAGGGGGCCGGTCCGCTGATCGTGAGTGACGGCCGCGTCGAGTGGGAGTACCGCCCCAGCGAGGGTCTGGTTCACGCTCGAGACCTGGCCCCCCTGAAGGATATCCAGCGTGCCAAGCTGGGTGCGCTGCAGACGGTGCAGGGGACGCTGCACGCCTCGTACCTGGGGCAGGAGGGTGTGGCCGGGCGCACCTGCCACGTGATCGCCGTCAAGCCCCCTGACGGGCGGCGGCTACGCAAGAAGGTCTGGGTCGACGCGGGCAAGTTCGTGGAGCTCAAGGGCGAGCGTTACGACGCCGCGGGCCGTCTGGAGACCTCCTCGGTGACGTTGCAGATCTCCTTCCAGGTCAATCCGGGGCCCGGCGACTTCGAGTTCCGCCCGCCCGCCAGAACACAGGTGCGGCGCATCGGGCGCGTCCCGAGACTGCCACTGCAGACGGCGGAGAAGAAGGTGGGTTTCCGCGCGGTGATCCCCTCCTATCTGCCGCCGGGCTTCGCGCTGGACCGCACCCAGGTGCGGGTGGCTCAACTCGGAGGACAGGCGGCGCTGTGGCTGGAGTTCTTCGATGGGGTGGACACCTTCTCCATCTTCCAGTGCCCGCGCCTGCGCAAGGCCCCGCCTCAGGAGCGAGGGGCCACCTACTGGGAGGCTCAGGGCCTGTCGTTTCTGCTCATCGGTCGCCTTTCGACGGAGGAACGGTCTCGCGTGCGGCACTCCACGCTTGACCAATAATTCCGAGAATTTGTGGTAACGGCTCAAGACTCACCGGTTCGCTGCCGATAATAGCTGGGAGGGTACCACCAGTTGCCCGCACGGGGGGTCTAACGGAGGTGCGCGTAGATGAAGATTGACCCGAGCCTGACCAGGGTGGGTGCCGGGCGGCCTGCAGATCCCATTACCCAGCAGAGGGTACGGGAGACGTCCGGGCCTGCCTCCGAGGGGGTTTCGGCGGCGCGCCGCGCCGACCAGGCCATCCTTAGCCCGCAGGCTCAAGAGATGCTGTACGCCCGCAGGGCGTACGAGCAGGAGCCCAGCGTTCGGCAGGACAAGGTAGCGGCCCTGAAGCGTGCCATCGCCGACGGCAGCTACACCGTGGATGCGGAGAGGGTTGCCGAAAAGATGATGAGCGGCGGCCTCTAGGGGCCGCACGGCGTTCAGCGCCGAAAGCATCCGAGCCGGACGGCATCAGCCGTCCGGCTCTCTGCTATCTCCCCAGGCTCCGCCGTACCCCGGCACTTCACGCTTCGCCACGTTGCGCCATGCTTGTCCCATACTTGCTTTGACAGCTCCGCGAAGTCGGCTTAGAATGCGGCCATATCGTACCGAGTCACCGGCGCATGTGAAGCATGCGCGCGAGGGAGGTTCGATCCATGGCTCGCATGTCCTCACGTGCCATCGTCTCTGCCTGCTGCGTCATCCTCCTGTGTCTGCTCAGCGGCCAATGCCATGCTCTGCTGCAGTACGGAGTGGTGAAATACCGCGTCAAGAGCGTCAAGTGCCCTCACTGGAAATGGGTGGAGTACTGGAACAACAGCGACCGCGAGGGCGTCTTGCTGTTCAAGTGCGGCGACGTGTTCTTCACGGACGGCGACAGGCCCTCTCCGCACTGGGTAGCTCCGAACACCTTCATCGTTCGCAGCAAGAAGCGCCAGCAGCCGGAGATCGTCGCCTGCGACATTCGTATCCCGGTGCGCGCGCACTCCGAGGGTACGACGTGGGTGAAGATGTACTGCTTCGATGAGTCCTGCCCCGCCGCTCCCTCCGGCACGGTGTACGACTACCCGCTGATGTACGACGAGGGCGCCAGAACGATTATGTTGAGCATGAACGAGGCCAGCCCCCTGAACGACGTGAGCTGGAAGGGCGGACCGCCGTGGTCTGCGGTGGTGGCGCTCGTGAAGGATCGGGCCGAGTCGCACTCAGCCTTCATGGATGCCAACGTCTACAACTTCCGTGCCATCCAGAAGAGGCTGTGGAGGTATATCGAGCACGAGGATCAGGACCTTTACGTCTACAGGGGCGAGCGGAACCCGGATGAGGGGATGCTGCCCCGCATAGACCCCTGGTGGACGAGTGGGATGCCCATCACGCCATAGCGCGGGATCCCGGCCAAAGCCCCGACGGGCCTCCCCTGGGCTCCTCCGCCCCCGCGGGGAGGCCCCTGCGTGCCCCGCGTCGGCAGCCGCCGACGGGACGCAGCAGACACCTGAGGCGGTAAACTCCCGGTAACGGCCCCAACGGCCCCGGCGGCCGCCAGGCCCGATCGGTTAGCCCAAAACGCCCCCTTTTCCCGTCTCCTCACCCCCAAACCGCACCGCGATCCCCTCAAGTCTCGCGCCGATCTGCCGCTGATAGTCTCGGCGTTTTGCCTCATAGCAGCGGGTGTGTCACACACCCGTAACCAGGACAGGGGGAATCTGAAGTGCTCAAGTCTCACACGGCGACAATGCTCCTCGCAGTGGCGGGCGTCGCCATTGTGGCGAGTACCGTGTGTGGCTGCGGCCGCAAGCAGATGACCCTGCGCCAGGCCGAGACGGTCGCGTATCGATGGCTCAGTGACCTACAGAAGATGCTCAGCCCCAGAAGCACTGCGCACGCAAAGAAGACGGGCGCGATCGCCAAGACGGACAAACCCAAGGAGACAAAGGCCCCCTTCAAGCCGGTACGCAAACCTGCCACCGAGAAGCCAGACAAGAGCACGCCGGCCAAGATCGATCAAGAGGCCGCGGAACGCATCACAGCCATTGACGGCATCGTCCTCGTGACCGCACCCCCACCACTAAGAGCAGACGGCGGGTCCGCGGACAAGCAAGCAGCAGCAGCGGGCGGCTCCGCACACGCAGCAGCCGACAAAGACGGCGCTCATGAGGACACGTCGTCACACGCAGCCCAGACCACAGCAACGGACGAGGCCAAGACCGCTGAAAAGATCGCCGTAGACGAGCTGGCACAGTTCGCATCCGGCCCGGGGCCGCAGACCCTACGCGACTGTTTCGTGGATGACGACTGGGACCCGACCGGGTTCAAGAATCCGACGGAGGCCATCGCCTGGCTCACCGAGAAGACGCGGCCGCTGACAAAGGTCATGTCCATCGAGCTGGTCGAGGGCAGCGCCGAAGTCACCTTCGAAATGCTGGACAAGGAGCCTGTAACCGTCGTCGCGAGAGTGAAGCTGGTGGAGGATTCCCCCAGGTGCATCTCGCTCAAAGTCGGCGCGTAGCTCAGGCGTCGCACTCGTGCCCGCCAGACCCCGCCCGTCTCCGGCGGGGTCGCGCAGTTTGCGGCGAGTTGCGGCCGGCGTGGGTACCGTGAAGTGAGGGCGCCCCCCGGCGTCGGCGGATCACCCGCATCCGCATCCGCCCCCGGGGCGCGTCGAAAAGCCACGTCTGTCCCCGCCGGCGAGACGGCCCTGCATGCTCTGGAATAGCCCCGGCCGGTGCACCGGACCCGCTCCGCCTCATCCGCGGTTGCGCCCTCGCGGAGACCTGGAGGTGCGGCCCAAGAGTCCCGCCGGCCCGGTTTCTGTCATTCTGGAGCGTCGGCGTCGCAAGCTCGAGCTTGCGACGCTTGGGCGAAGAATCTCGTTGAATGCCAGGGGATTGTACGAGCTGCTCTTACCGGGAGCCGACGCTCTCACAATGACACTCTTGGCGAAGGCGGGCTTTTCGTCCGGGCTTCTGGGCGCCTGTCCGACCGGGCGTCTGCGAACGGCGGGAATGCGTGCCACAGGTTGGTTCGGACGTCACTTGCGTCCCCGACGGGGGCGCAAGTGACGCGGGCCGCCCGGGCTCCATCTCGCCGCGGTAACAATGGCCAGGCCCCCTCAAGTCGTGGGCGCCGGTGACGAGAACAACTGTGTTGACCGGCCGGTCAGCGCCAGAGCACCGCCTCGAGCATCGACCACCACAGACCGCCTGCCGCACCCCTGGCAGCGGGGTCTGGGTGATCTTCATATAGCGCAGCGCAGCAGGCGGCAGACGTCCTGAACGCCCGCTGCGCTGCCGTTACGTTTTCGCGGCGCACGACCTCGACAGATCTCTCCCGGCGGCAAGCCCCTAACGGCGGCACGGCGATCCAGTCTCCCACGACGACGCACCGTGCACAGTCATTGCCCTATGCCCGCTCCTCAAAGTGGCGTCTACTGGAAACGGCTCCCGCGCCTGTGAGGGCCCGAGAGTTGCGGAAGTCGCCAGAACAAGAAGGGCCCGGCCTGTGCACAGGCCGGGCCCTGATGGTGCGGGGGTCGGATAGAGCCTACAGGGGCCGCTCCTCCAGGTAGAAGGACTGGGCCAGGGTGGGATCCATCATGGCTTCGCAGGCGATCCAGGGCAGCGGGGCATCGAAAGCCTGCCGCGATGAGACGCCATCGTCGCCCTGGAAGTAGTAGGAGAGACCCTGCTCGCGGGCGAGGTTGGCGGCCTTGCGCAGCTCGAGCTTGGCCTCGCCCTCCCTCTTATTGAGCATCAGGACGCGGCCCAGGTTCCAGTGGCCCAGGGCGTAGTTGGGCTCATCGGCGACGGCGGTGCGCAGAAGCTGCTCCGCCTCGTCGGTCTGTCCGGCCAGGGCCTTGGCGACGGCGATGTTGCTGCTCACGCAGGACCAGTCGGGCATCAGGCCATAGCCTCCGGCGACGGAGTGGATCACATCGGCGCCGCGATTGGCGGAGAGCTCGGGGTCCTGCAGGGCCAGCTCGATGCCGGTGTAGTAGTACCAACACTCGCGGTTGGGATCGGCGGCGTCGGCCTTGGCCAGCTCGGCCAGTGCGTCGCCGAGAGCGTCCTGCTTGATGAACTCCGCGCGCACATCATAGTGCGGCCGACCCAGCTCCGTCTTGAGCCGTGCCCGCTGCAGAGCGGACAGGGTGATGGGAGATGCCGACTGCCGCAGAGCCTGCAGCAGGCCGCTATAGTACAGGGCCGGCGCGAAGTTGGGATCGACCTCCAGCGCGCGGAACAGCATGGCATTGGCATAGTCAAACTCCGCCTGCTGCAGATAGCCGATGCCCAGGAAGGTGTACAGCCTGACATCCCGCATGTTCAGGGCCAGGGCCCGCTCCCATTCGGCCATGGCGCCGTCCATGTCGCCCAGCCTGCCCAGGGCGACGCCACGGTTGAAGTGGACCTCGGCGATGTCGCCGGCCATGGCGATGGAGGTGTCGTACATCCCCAGGGCGCCGTGGATATCGCCGGCGTCAAACAGCGCCTTCCCCAAATTGTTGGCGGTCTCGGCGGCGGGGTTGAGCTCCATGGCCCAGCACAGCTCGGAGATTGCCTCCGCACTGTCGTCGGCTCGCTGCAGCATCGCGGCCACTCCGACCGCGGTGCGCTTGACCTTTGGCGAAAGCGTCTTGACGGAGTCATCGAAGTCCCTGCTCGGGGTCACCTGCCGCAGGACCGATGCCGGCAGGGACAGGGGCACGGTGGCGGTGGCGGCGGGATTGTTGGCCTGCAAAAGAGCGATGTAGTCGGAGGTGAGGCCCATCACGGCGGGCGAGAGACTGTCGAAGTCCAGCAGCATGTGCTGCAGTTCGATGCGTGCTTGCCCGTACAGCGGGCGATCCTCGATGACGTTCCAGGCCTTGATCAGATCGTCTCGGAGCGCCGACTGCGGGTCGGGATTGACCACGAGGCGCGGGGTGGCGTCGTACACTCGCGGGTCCATGGCGTCCACGCGGTTGAGACGCTCATTGCGGAAAAAGTGAAGGGCGAATGTGGCCAGCGCCTGGCGGACCTGGTCGTCGGTGGGCTCCACGGCACTGGCGGCCATGAACTGGGAGATGGCGGTGTCGGGGTTGCTGCGCTGGTACAGGGTCCAGCCCAACTGCTCGTGGAACCTGGCGTTGTCCGGGGCGTGGCGGATGGCTTCCTGGTAGGTGGCGATGGCGGCGTCCAGGTCGCCGTCTTCTCGGCTG
Organism: uncultured Armatimonadia bacterium; assembly: GCA_964423635.1. Classification (GTDB taxonomy): domain Bacteria; phylum Armatimonadota; class Zipacnadia; order Zipacnadales; family JABUFB01; genus CAYRFY01. Next base: position 7,134 of record CAYRFY010000340.1, read on the forward strand.
GTGGTGGCGAGATTGGCCAGGTAAGTGGTGCCGCCGGGCTCGAGGCTGACGGCGGTGGCCATGGCCTGGCGGGCCTCGGCGACCTTGCCCGTCCGCTGCAGGGCGGCGCCGAGGTTGTTTTGGTACTGGGCGTTGGTGGGTGCCAGGGCGCAGGCCTTGCGGTACGCCTCCACGGCGCCGTCCTCGTCACCCATGGCTGCGAGGACCATCGCCAGACCGTCCTGCAGTTGCGCCTGGTTCTCTTCGGGCTCGTCGCCGGCCAGTCGGGCCGCCTCCTTGAAGGCATCGGCGGCACCCTTGAGAGTGCCGGGCTCGCCCCGGGCGGCCAGGGCCAGAGCCAGGGCCCGGTGGGTCAGATAGTTGGTGGGGTCGAGCTCGACGGCTTTCTGAGCCTGCACCAGGGCGCCATCCGGGACCCCCCAGAGTCGCAACGCCCTGCTGAGAGCCAGGCGGACCGTGGCATTGTTGGGCTCGAGCTGCCGCGCCACATGGAGGTGGGCCACCGCGGAGCGGTAGAGGTTGACCTCCTCGGTGTCGGGCAGGACGGTCCCCACCAGAGACTGGTCGCGGAACCTCGTCACTCGCCGTGCCCAGCCCTTGTCGATCAGCGCACTGCCCAGGGACTCATGGGCGGGGACGTAGCCCGGGGCGATATCGGCGGCGCCCTCGTACAGATCGATCGCCGTGTCCAGCCGCCCCATGCCCTTGAGAGTGTGTCCCAGGTTCACCGAGGCCGTCGCCAGCGGGAGAGTGTAGACGTCCAGGGAGAAGGAGTCCCTGAAACTCCCCGGCTTACGCGAGGAGGTGACGTAGGGGCGGAACAGCCGAATGCACTCCAGGTATTCGGCCGCCGCGCTCTCGTGGTTCCCCTTGAGCGTGAGGTCCTTGCCCCGCTCCAGATGGGCGACATAGGTGTCGGGCACCGTGAGCGTCGGCTGTCCGAAATTGAGCATCCAGCCATCGGGTCTGGCGTTGGCGTTGGCGAGTTCCTCGGCCGTCGCCGGGACGCCCGCAAGCGCTACTACTAGACCGACCAGCATCGACACCGCAAGCAGCCGAGCAGTGCCAGGGCGCGTAGGAGCCTGCATCGAGTTCCCTCCCTACAAATACGGGGCATCTGTCCTTGCTACAGCGTGTGACCGCAACGTTGAGCGCTTCAGACCTCACCCTGAGCGCACGCACCATTGCCCGGCCATCCCGGCCGGGGCCATGTGACGTGGACACTCACCGCAGCAGTTTACCCGAAAGTCGCCTCACGAATCAACCCAAGACCGCAGAAATGCGTGTCATTGTCGGGCCGGTCTTGTGCTCCCACCTATCCGGAGCCATCCCGCGGCCGTCCCCGGTAGCCCACATCTGTCCCGACTGCCGTCGTCTCCTCGCCGTCCGCGCTCTGCCACCATTACCCGGCAACCAGGGGCTATTCGCCACGGGGCGCCGTACGGCCTTCCCGTGTCCGCTCAATAGCAGAGCTCCGCCTCAGACCGGCGAGCACGGCGCGGAGTT
>CAYRFY010000341.1:0-5627 GCA_964423635.1 uncultured Armatimonadia bacterium
GTGAAGATCATCCCGGCGACCAAGTCGGCCTCCTACTCGGGCCACGACACCACGGTCACCGGCGTCGTGACGGGTGAGAAGTACTTCTACATGGTGCGGGCCTACGACGGCACGCCCACCGACCCGGACCCGGGGCCGAACATGACCTTCGCCGACGGCAGCTATGTGCCGCTGGTGCAGGACGGCGCCACGGTGCCGCCCATCGACAGCAACAGCGAATCGGTGGACTCCAACGTCGACCCCTCGGGGCCCGAAGGCGTCGCGGCCGTGGACAGCATCGCTCCGGAGCCGCCCAGTAATCTGCAGGCGATCGCGGAGGCCGATGGGACCATCGCCCTGTCCTGGACGCTCTCGCCCGACGACGGCTTCCCGGTGATCGACGGTGGGATTACTGAATACCATCTGTACCGCAATGAGACCGGTGAACCCTTCGCCGGCAGCCCGCTGGCCACCATCGTCGCCGGTGAGGGCAGCTATGTGGACACCACGGCGGTGATCGGCACCGGGTATTACTATGTCCTGAGGGCCTTCGACGGGACCAACGAGTCGGTGAACTCCAATGTCACCGATTTGGCCACCTCCCAGGACCTGCAGGGGCCGCAGATCACCAACCTCGATCCGGCCGCCGATGCGGTGGATGTGTCGCGCACTACGACCATCGAGTTCGATGTGCTCGACAACGGCAGCGGCCCGGACCGGTCCACCTTCTCCATGCAGGTCAACGGGACTCCCGTGACCCCGGAGCTGAGTACCGGGACCAAGCAGTTCCACGTCACCTACACACCGCCCGATCCCTTCGCATACTTCGCCACCGTGGCGGTGGGCGTGGAGATCGACGACCTGTCGGGGAACAAGACCACCACGAACTACCAGTTCACCGTGACAGGGCCGCCGACTTACACTGTGAGCGGCACCATCCTGCAGGGAACCACGGGAGTACCGGGTGTCACGGTTAAGGTGGGCCTGCAGACCGCGGTGACCGCGGCGGACGGGACGTACACCGTTACCGGTCTTGCGGCCGGCACCTACGACGTGATCCCGTCGCTGGAGGACTTCTCCTTCGCCCCGGAGAGCCGGTCGGTCACTCTCGGCCCCGGCTCGGCGACGGGTGTGGACTTCGCGGCGGCCCCGGGCTATGACATCGTCGTCACCATCACCGATGTGCGCACCGGCGGGAACTTCGTGGGCGCGCGGGTGACGGACGGGCAGCACGAGGCGGTCGTCAATGCTCAGGGACAGTACGTGATCAAGAACATCGCCGCGGGCACCTACACCGTGGCGGCGGAGATGGCCAACTACGTGTTCACCCCGGCGCAGATCGAGGTGACCGTGGGGCCGCCGGACGGCGATGCCGCGGTGGCAATGTCCGCCGACATCGTCAAGTACTCCATATCCGGTAATGTGCGCACCTCGGCCGGCGTGCGATTGGCGGGCGTCACGGTTGAAGCCCGCGCGCTGGACGGTACGGTGGTGAGCACCGCGCTTACAACCGACGCCGGAGCCTACACGATCAACGACGTGCCGGGCGGATCGTACAACGTGGTCGCGGCCCTGGCCGGCTACGTCTTCGAGCCCGAGAGCGAGGGCGTGCAGATGGCGGGAGACAAGTCGGATGTCGACTTCGTCGCCGTCTCCGTGCACCGAGTTGCTCTGGGCACCGGCCTGGACATGGTGGCCTTCCCCGTCCTGCCGCGGAACCTCAATCCCGTCGCCAACATGCCGGCGGGGATCAATGTGTGGCGCTGGGACCCGACGGCGGTGCCGCCCGGGTACCTCCAGGGAGTCGCCGGCACGCTTCCGGATCAGATGAGCATGGATCCGGGCCGCTCCTGGTGGCTGCAGAATACCACCGGCGCGGCGGTGAACATCGACGTGCCCGGAGACCCCGTGGACACCAGTCGGGCCTTCACGCTCCAACTGGAGCAGGGGTGGAACATGGCGGGCAACATGCTGGAGGGCGCCCTGGCCTGGAGCAATCTGGCCATCACCCCCGGTGAGAAGGTCCGCGACTACGGCTACACCTACAACAAGGCCAACGGCAGCTACCAGCTCGTCACGGGCACGGTGGCCGGAAGTGACCTGATCAACGTGATCGGAGCCGTGCACGTGATCCCGCAGAATGCGGGCTTCTGGATCAAGAGCGATGTGCGCCGGACGGTGCAGGTGTCGACGGTGATCGCCGCCGATGCCGATACCGCCGCGGCGCCGGAGCCCAAGTTCACCGCCGGCGACTATCTGGTGCCCATCGTCGTCAAGGCCGCGGGCCGGGCGGACGTGTGCAGCGTCGCCGGTATCGTGGCGGAGAATGACGGCACCTACACCATGGACAATCCCCCCGCCGTCTCGCCCTACGTGGACCTGTACTTCGAGGGCGAGGGGGACAGGCGCCTGGCCTGGGACGTCAAGACCAGCGCGGCCGGGACCGCCTCGTGGAACTTCGTGGTCGCAACCGACATGGAGGGCGCCACGGTGGAGCTATCGCTGCCGGACCTCTCCATGGTACCCAACGACAGGGCCGTGTATCTGGTGGATCAGGCGACGGGCAAGCGGGTCTACGCCCGCACCGTCCAGACCTACAGCTACGCGGCGGACGACAGCGGCCTGCGGCGGTTCACGTTGGAGGTCGCCCCGAAGAGCAACGGGTCGCTGGTGGTGGCGGGGGCCTCGGCGGTGGAGACCGGACAGGGCGTGGCCCTGAGCTACGTCCTGGCGCAGCCGGCGCAGGTGACGGTGGAAGTCACCAACGTCGCCGGGCGTACGGTGCGCACGCTGGGCACCGGGACGGTGGCGGCGGCGGGAGCCAACACAGCGGTATGGAACCTGTGCAGCGACGGCGGCACCCGCGTGCCGCGGGGCAGGTACCTGCTGCGGGTCACCGCGGCGGCCGAGGACGGACAGCAGAATACGACCATGGTGAGCGTGCAGGTGAAGCGCTAGACGAAGAGGAAGAAGAGCGAGCCTGACCGACCCACGGTGACGCCGAGAAGTGCTCGGCCGTCGCCGCGGGTCGGTCTCCGGGTTCCCCGGACGGGGCCGAGTATGGTTGGGGTGTGGGGACCGTCATCATACAATAGGCCGGGTGACTCACCGGCGGGACGCGTGGCGGGCGCCGCCCATGGGCGCTGAGGCACGGAACCGCAGACCTCTGAGGAGGAGCTTGGATGGCCCACTCCAGACGGCAGTCGCTCTCAATGATTGGGTTGCTGGCATCGCTCACGGTGCTGTCACTTTTATTGGTGACCGCCGCCGATGCGCGCTCGATCGACGTCAAGATCGGCAATGCGCGCGAGCAGGCGGTGCAGTTCTATGCGCAGCAGAACTCACTGTCCAAGGAGGCCGCCGAGCGCTGGGTGCGCGACCGGGAGAGGGACCAGGGCGTGCGCATCGTGGACAAGATGGGGCTGCCTGAGGGCACCTTCCTTGACTTCTACAAGGTGCGCAATAGCAGTCAGCCCGGCCAGAGCGCGGAGTTCCAGGGCCGCGGGATGCTGGTGGATGCGTACTCGTACCTGGGGCGCAACTACAAGGAGCTGCTCTTCGGCCTGCTCAAGACCGAGGAGCGGGATCAGGCATTGCGCCTCCTGCGCCAGGCCCGAGATCACGGTTTCATGGTGATCCCCGCGCAGGCAGGGATCCTGCCTGCGGAGGCGGCCGCGACCACGAATATGACGGCCGCGGTCATCGCCACCGAGTTCCCCTACTGGGACGACATCGCCCCCACCTCCGACGGCGACCAGACCGCCACCGATCTTGGCGACGCCAACGAGAACCACTATCTGTGTGTCCCCGACCAGGAGGCCGGGGGCATGCGCTACTTCCCGATGGTCGATAACAACACGGCCAATGAGGAACAGGGGAAGATGAATACCCTGGCCGCAGCGCTGGGCCAGGACCTGACCTTCCACAGCGACTGGTATGCCGATTCGCCGGGCGGCCCGTTCTCCACCAGCGGCGCCACCTGGGGAGTGCCCGTGGGCCTGCGGTCGCCGCAATGGAGCCACAGCGGAGCCACCGGAAGCCACCCGTACTACGGCGGCGACACCGCCGGGGCGAACTACGGCAGCACGGAGTTCGAGCTCCAGAACTATTGGTATCGGCTGGCCTTCGACAAGAGCAATACGCAGGGCTCGCTGTACAACTACCTCTACCAGAACACCCATGGCAAGCTGGCCCTGCAGGGCGACTACAGCGATGTGATCGGCTGGGTTCGCAGCCACCACGTGACGGACCGGCTGCGCTACCCGGGGCCGACGCACTTCCAGTCCGGCGACGGCTGCACGGTGCCGGGCACCCCGCTCATCCGCCCGACCGCCTCGGGAACGCCCCGCATCTACCGGGCGAGTCTGAGCAGCAACGGTCTGACGGTGCTGTTCAGTCACGAGGTGCCTCCGGAGGACACGAGTCTGAACTACTCGCCGCCCAGCAATTTCACTCTTCAGGTCCACCAGGCGGACACCAGTGCGTACACCGGAACCCAGGCCGGGACCGTCACCCTCGAGACCGCGGGGTACGGCCGCTGGGTGATGGACCCGTACGATTCCAGACGCTGGACGTACCTCAACAGCGGCTGGGTCTACCAGGACAGCGAGTGGGATACCGTTCCCCGGCCGACCTCCGTGACGACCCAGTACCGCGCGTACGCTCTGGCCGACAACCAGTCGTGGAGCACGCAGATGGACCACTACCACTGGGTGGCCAATCCCAGCATCCTGGGCTGGCGGAACGAGGTCACGAGCACCTGGAGCGTGGGGGCAGAGGCGACCGGCGCACAGGGACGCGGCTGCGCCGCCCTGAGCAACACCACCTATACCCAGGACGACGTATTCCACAACAACCCCCCGGTGGATCCGCCCACTCGGGACACGGGACTGAGCGGACTGCCCTCGGACCCCGGCCGCATGGGCTCCGATGTGGGCAATCGCCTCAAGAGCTTCTGCTACTACGTGCACAACCACGGCTTTGTACCGGGCACAGACCCTTACCAGCTCTCGGGCCTCAGCAACGCCGGCGGCTATCGGGACGACATCTCCGGGACCAGCGGCGACTCGTTCCGGGTGGATCGCCCCTTCCCGTACGACCACGATGTGGAGGACCATGGGCGTCCCAACAGCGGCAATGTGCTGTTCACGCCTCCGGGGCAGGGCAACCACAGCGTCGGGGCGATGAGGGCCGATATCAACCGGGCCCTTGCCGACTCGCAGGTAGACCCAGCGGGCTATGACCGCCTGATCTACCTGTTCCCCGCTGCCGGCACGGGCGAGAACGACCCCATGGCAATCATCCCGCACGCCACGCCCGGGGGTCCCGCGTGGGTCCCGAGCACCTGTGGCCTGCACCTGCTGGCCCACGAGTTTGGCCACACCCTGGGCATGGACGACCTGTACGACAAGAACTTCTACGACAATTACTCCATGACCCCACCGGTGCCGCCGTACTTCGAGTGCAAGACGGTGACACCCTACAGCGTGATGGCGCATGGCGGGCAGCGCATCGACCCGTGGCACAAGACAAGAACGCATACGGAGTTGGGCCCAATCACCAACGGCCCGTGGGCAACTGCAACCAACGTCCTAAGCGACATGGGCACGATGCAGCTCTGGCAAGTGGAGACGACGCTTGCCGACCCG
>CAYRFY010000341.1:5637-8580 GCA_964423635.1 uncultured Armatimonadia bacterium
TGGGCACGGTGGACCTGTACGACAACAACTTCTACGACAACTACTCCATGACCCCGCCGGTCCCGCCGTACTTCGAATGCAAGGCGGTCACCCCGTACAGTGTGATGGCCCACGGCGGTCAGCGGCTCGACCCGTGGCACAAGTTGCGCCACAACTGGGCCACGCCGACGAACGTCACCAGCGACATGGGCACGATGCAGCTCTGGCAAGTGGAGACGACGCTTGCCGACCCGATGATCCTCAAGCTGCCCGCACACCCGCTGGCAATCTACGCCTACAAGTGGGCGCAGGCCAATGGGGCCGCCAATCCGGCCTGGTTCCCCGGTAGCGACACGGCGTGGAACCAGTTGATGGACCCCGATCAGTGGCAGGAGTACTTCCTGATCGAGAATCGCAATGTGGTGGGCGCCAACTACTTCGGCGACCTGTCTCCGAGGGGCATGTACATCTGGCACATCGACGAGCGGAACATCAACAACCCTCCCCTGAGCGGCACCAATGGGCAGCGCGCTGAGGAGACGCTGACGGTGGCGGTGGAGCAGGCGGACGGGCTCAATGAGCTTGAGATCCTGCGCGACAGCGCGCCCGCGATGACCGCGGCTCAGATCGCCGGAGACCCCTTCCCGGGGTCCACGGGGAACCGGAACTTCACCTATAAGTCGACGACGCTGTCCAACGGAGCGGCCTCTCCCGTGAGCTGGAGCCACGGCCTGCCCGATACCGCCGGCATGACGGTGAAGCCGCAGACGCCCACGGACTCCTTCGTGCGGGTCCTGGACATCAGCGACCCGGGCAACCCGATGAGCGCCAGGGTCTACGTGGAGCCTGCGGAGGTCGTAGTGACCTCCACCAACCGCGTGCCCGCTCCCTCGGGGACAGACCCCTTCTATCGTGTGAAGCAGGGCAGCGAGGACTTCCCGGTCTTGTCGCTGCATCTGAACAACGACGGGGCCTACCCGAACCTGTCCACCAAGGCCTGCGTAGTCAATACCGTCGTCATCTATGAGGTCGGTACCAGCCTGCGCGACGCCAACATCGCCCAGGCGAAGCTGTACGAGGATAAGAACAACGACGGTGTGGTGGACGCGGGCGACGATCTGCTGAAGACGGCGATCCCCGGTGACGCAGAGACCGACCACATCGCGTTCAGCAATCTGGGCTACACCATTCCGCTTGACGAGCAGCGCAATGTGCTGGTGTGCTTCGATATCGCGGTGGACGCCATCACCCAACCGCCCACGACCGTGGGCGCGGAGCTGACGACCCATGACTTTGTGAACCTCGATCCTCCCGGCGTGGCTCAGTTGCGCCAGCGCCAGGCAGGGGACGCCACCAGCGCGGGCTACGCCTTCGGCGCCCCGAGGTTCCCCATCAACTCCCAGACCGCCCTGATCGTCGAGGACCCCGACACCGTGTCGGTATCCACGACGGACCTGGCGCCGGCCACCGTGCGCCAGGGCGAGCGCGATGTGCCGATGCTGTCGGCGACCTTCACGGTCGATAAGGACAGCGCGATTCTCGGCGGCATCCAGGTCGCCCTCACCGGGTCTAGCACCGCGGTGGGTGGGCAGGACATCCTGACCGCCAAGGCCTATCTGGACGAGGACGGCGACGACGTGCTGGACACCGACGGCAGCGGCAATATCGACGCCTCCAAGCTGCTGGGTGAGGCGCTGTTCCAAAACGGTGTCGCCAAGATCACGGGGACGTCCAGCACCGCCATGGAGCTCGCGGTGCCCGACGGTCCGGGGGTGCACGTGATCTTCACCGTGGATGTGCATGCCGACGGGCGCGAAGGCCGTCTGGTCGGCTACGAGTTGGCCGACGGCTGCCTGACGCTGAACTATCCGCTGGGAGCGGCGGCGGACGAGAGGGACGTGGCCGACTACTCCGGCTTCCCGCATAGCAGCGGTGATTCGTTGATCGCAGGGGCCAACCTGGCTCCGTACGCGCCGCCGGTGGCGGCGCCGTATGACGTGGCCTGGTTGCCGGCGCACGGCGCGAAGGTGGCCGCCGACGCGGCGCCGCCGACTGCTGTGGACTGCGCCTTCCCCAGAGCCCGAGGCACCGCGGCCACGCCGGCCACGGACGCCCCTGACCCGGATGCCGACGATACCGGGTCGACCCTTCGCTACGAGGCCCAGTTCTGCCAGGCGGTGAACTTCGCCGCCGGAGTGCAGACGGTGACCATCAGCCCGCAGGGCCCGTCACCGGACGGCCCGGCGGTGTTCACCTTCACCTCCCCGGGGCTGGCCAATGGTACCTGGTTCTGGCGCGTGCGGGCCATCGATGATGAAGGCCTCGAGGGCGAGTACTCGGCGACGCGGTCGTTCACCATCGCCAACCGGCCCACTCCGCCCACCAACGCGCCCACGCCATTCTCCCCGGCGGGCGGGATCTACGTGCCGAACCTGCTGCCCACCTACCAGTGGACGCGCGGGACCGATGCGGAAACGGCCGGCAACCAACTGCGGACGATCATCGAAGTCGACGACAACGACGACTTCTCCAGCCCCTACTTCACGGCGACTTCGGCCGCCGGGGCTCAGAGTCTGTCGAACCCGGCGGGGACCCCGCTGGTGTCGGGTGTGCACTACTACTGGCGGGCCAAGACCCTGGACGGCGACGGCATGGAATCGGACTGGTGCGCCACCCAGGACTTCACCCCCTTCGAGAACGAGGCACCGATCCCGCCGGCGGACAGCTTCAGCCCGGCGAACGACATAGAGGTCGCCTCCGGCAACCCGACCCTGGCCTGGGGCATGGGCGACGACCCGAACCCGCAGGATCTCGGGACGCCGCGGGACGCGAACTTGCGCTACATCGTGGAGCTGCGCGCCAACGACGGCAACTGGGGCGACGCCACACCTCCGCTGTTCACGGTGGAGACGGGGCCCGGAGTGCGGACGGCGGCGGTGGGCGTGACCCTCAACGATAACGGGC
>CAYRFY010000342.1:0-8541 GCA_964423635.1 uncultured Armatimonadia bacterium
AGCGAAGTCAAGGCCAAGCTAGGACGGGGGGATACTTGTGCCTTGACATCGGCTCCTATAGATACCGTTCCGGGGCGGCCGAACTGCTGCGCGGGCAGGCAAGCACCGGTGAACTGACGCAGGTGCCTGTTGCCGCCGTCCCGTCGTCCGGCAGCTTCGCGCCCCGGGCGTTGGAGTTCGTCGGCGGCCGCCTGTACGCGGCGGGCTACAGCACTCCGGGGCTGTGGCTCGTGGACGTCCAGGCCGAAGTGGCCCGGCTCATCAACCCGGATACCCGCGCCTACGACCTTGACATGGCCGCGGACGGCGTCCTGCGGGGCACGCGCCCTGACACGATGGCTCTGGGTATCGTGGACCGCGGTACGGGGGCCTGGACGGACATCGCTACCTTGGCCCGGCGGCTCTTCGGTATCGCCACCGGGGCCGGCTTCGTAGCGGCCTGGCCACCGCAGGTCTTCGGTATCATGCCCGGGAGCGGAATGGTCGGCAGCACCGTCTCCTGCACCGTCACCGGCGAGCGCTTCAGCCCCGGCGCCGCCGTCAGGCTCCGTGGCGACGGCGAGCCGGACATCCTCGGGGACAACGTCAGTGTCCACAGCCCGCAGGGACTGACCGTGGACTTCGACCTTACCGGCGCGGCTCCGGGGCGCAGGGACCTGGTGGTCACGAACCCGAACCACCAGTCCGGCACTTTCGCCGGGGGCTTCCGCGTCACAGCGTTTTCGGAGCTGGCGGTCGCCGACGTCACGGCCCGACGCGGGCAGCACGTCACGCTGCGGGCAACGCTGACCGGTGGCGGAGGACCGCTGGCCGGCAGGAGCCTGGCCTTCTCAGTTGCCGGCGGCGCCGTCGGCTCGGCAACCACCGGGTCCGACGGCGTGGCGCAACTGGGCTACACCGTGACCCAGGGCGAGGGCTCGTACCTCATCCTCGTCCTGTTCGCGGGCGACGAGTACCGGCCAAGCTCTGGTGCCGGCAGACTGCTGGTTCTACCGCCCGGCGAGGTGTGGGTGGATGACGACTACTCGGCCGCCGATACGGGCGGACATGCGTGGCAGTACGACGCCTTCGCCACCGTGCAGGAGGGGGTGGACGCCGTGCCCGCCGGGGGCACGGTCCATGTGCTCGCAGGCACCTACGTCGAGAATGTGAGCGTGGACAAGGTGCTCACGCTGGACGGAGCGGGCAGTGACGTGGCCACGATCCAGCCGGGGACGGGAAAGGCCCTCACGCTGCGGGGTGGCTCGGACGGTGCGCTTGTAGTCGGTTTTTCCCTGGCCGGGACCGACTGCGCCCTGCTAGTGCAGGACCTGGTCAGCTCCCCCATCACCGTGCGCAACTGTCTCCTGGGCGGTCCGGAGACCATCCGTCTGAACGCCTCCACAGTGGGTGTGGACGCCACGGCCGGCAACGTCTTTGCGGGCGCCACAGATGATGAGGCCATCGAGGCCAGGGTCTGGCACTTCGTGGACGATCCGGCTCTGGGGTTTGTGGACTGGGGCCAGGGGCCGCCCACGGAGGCCGCCCTCCTCGTGCCGGAACGGGCGGGCCATGTGGGCGACACTGTGCAGTTGGAGGCCAAGCTGACCTGCGACGGTCAGCCGCTCGTTGACAAGACCATCGCTTTCCGGGTCGGTGACGGCGCGTCCGCCTATGGGGAGACGGACGCCGTGGGTGTGGCGCGCGCACTGTACACAATCCCGGAGGGCCCGGCACCGCGGGTGGATCAGATCCGCGCTCGGTTCGCCGGCCTGGCGAACTACAGGGCCGTCGAGGGCAGCGCCGACCTGAGCGTAGCGGCGGCGCCGGCCCTGGCCATCACCCTCACTTTGGACCCCGACAACCTGGTGGCAGGAGAAGTCACCACGGCGACGGTCATGGACAATCGCGGCATCGATATCACCACCTCCTGCACCTACGCAATCCCGGCCGCCGCAGGTGGCGCCTGGTCCGGCAACCGGTACACCTCGGCCAAGGGGGGAACCTGGACCGTTACCGCCACCTACGGACCCTGCGGAGATACCGCCCAACTGACGGTGGGAACGAACACCACCGCCGCCCCGGCTCTTGTCACGCTCTCTCCCGCCGAGGCCGCAATTGCTTCCGGCGAGCAGCAGACCTACGTTGTCACGGCCAGCGACGCTGCGGGGAACACCTGGACGCCGGATGCGGGAGACATCACCTGGGCCGGTGGCGCGGGAGCCTTCACCGACTACACCTACACCCCGGCACCCGCCGACGAGGGAAGCACGCTGAGCCTCACCGCAACGGTAAACGGTATCTCCAGTCCGGCCGCCTCACTCACCGTCTACCCCGAGGGCGGCCCCGGCATGATTCTGGCCTGGGATGTGACGCAGCAGGCCTTCTACCTGTGCGCAAATCCGCTGGCCCCGGAGACGGGCCAACCCATCGCCGGCACCAACGGGACTTACACCTACAGCATTGACGGACCTGACGATGTCACGGTGGTGGTATCCGGGACCTCCTCAAACCGCACCGTGTCCGTAGCCGACCTCCATGTGAGCAACTCCCTGCGGGTGCGCTGGTACGTGCGGAGCGGGGCGGTGTATCAGGCCATCCAGTACAGCACCATTGCGGGTGTCGGGAGGACGGCCACCTACAGATCAGGCCGAACCTGCGTGGACGGCACCTACCGCACGGGCTTCTGGGGGCTGACGCATGAGATCGCCGAGGGCGGCGTCACCTGCGGCTGCACCGAGCAGCCCTAGCCCGGTTCCGGCATCTCGCGGCATACCAGGGGGGCACGGCGAGGGCCGTGCCCCCCTGCCTGTTCTGGGGTTGTCTCCGCTGCAGGTCGCTGCGCCCGAGGCCTTAATCTGCCCTTTACCGCCGGTTAACTCTTGCTTCATGCCCGATCCCTATCCTGAAGTCGTCGGTAGGGTGGTCTCAGGAGCCTGCGCGGCTTGCCCGCCGGTTCCGAGGTGCGCCCGGACAGGGGGACATCGGCGGATCCACATTGGTGGGTTCCCCGTGACCGCAGGCTCCCTGGACAGACCCGACAGGAGGGACCAAAGGATGCATAGGACGCTGCTGCTTGTGTGTGTCGCCGCGCTGTCGGCGGCTGTGTTTGTCGCGGGATGCCCAAAGCCTGCACCGGTAGATGTGGCTCCTTCCGGGGAGATGGGGGGCGCCGTGCCTGCGGAACCCACCGCAACCGGGGGCGGGGCCGCTGCCTCCACCACGATCCAGGCCAAGGGCAGCGACACCCTGCTCCAGGTGGCTCAGGCCTGGGCGGAGGAGTACAAGAAGGCCCATCCGGATGTGGATGTCTCCGTGACGGGCGGCGGCTCCGGGACGGGGTTCAAAGCTATCCTCGACGGCACCACCGACATCGCCAACGCCTCCCGGGCCATCAAGGACGAAGAGCAGAAGGCCTGTGAGGACAAGGGCATCATCCTGGAGGAGAAGATCGTCGGCTACGACGGCATCGCGGTGATCGTCAACAAGGACAATCCCCTGGAGGCCATCTCCATCGACGACTTGTCCGACCTGTACGTGGGGAACACCAGGGACTGGACCCCGCTGGGTGGCAAGGGTGAGGTTGTCCTGGTGTCCCGCGACTCCACCTCCGGCACGTACGAATACTTCAAGGAACACGTGGTCCAGAAGGACGGCAAGGACAAGGACCGCGACTACGCGGCCTCTGCTCTGAAGGTCCCCTCCAACGAGCAGATCCGAGAGCAGGTTGCCAAGACCGCGGGCGCCATCGGCTACATCGGTCTGGGCTATGTGGATGACTCTGTCAAGGTGCTGGGCATCCTCAACGACAAGGGCGAGGCCGTCCAGCCCAGCGTCGAGGGGGTCAAGGACGGCTCGTACCCCATCTCTCGGCCGCTGTTTTGCTACCTCAAGACCGACGCTCCCCAGGCTGTGGGGGATTACATGGACTGGGTCCTGGGCCCCGAGGGTCAGGCGGTGGTGGCCCGGGAGGACTTCGTGCCGGTCAAGTAACCACCGGGCCGTACGTCGCCCCGCTCCCCGTGGGTCGGCTCCCTTCGAGACAGGTGTCGGGATCGCTGTCCGGCGGTCCCGGCACCACCATCTACCCGGCAGAAAGCGACACCCACCCCATGAGGCGCAGGACGCAGGCAATAATCGAAACCCTCATCGAGGGCGCCATCAAGGTGTGCGGCATCGCCTCCATCGTCTTCGTGGTGCTGATAATCGTCTTTCTGCTGCGGGACGCGCTGCCGATTCTCAGGACCGTGCCGCTCGGCGAGCTGCTCTCCGGCAGCGACTGGCGCCCCACGGCCACCCCTCCTCACTTCGGCTTCCTTCCCCTGATCCTGGGAAGCCTGCTGGTGACGGTGGGCGCTCTTGTCATCGCCATTCCCTTCGGCGTGGGTTGCGCCGCCTTCATCGCCGAGGTGCTGCCCGCCGCCATCCGCGAGGTGGTCAAGCCCGTCGTGGAGCTTCTGGCCGCCGTGCCCTCGGTGGTGTTCGGGTTCGTGGGATTGGCCGTCATCGGCGATGCGCTGCAAACAGGGTGTGCCTCGACAGCCGGAGCTCTCCCCGGTCCGGACTGGCTGACCTCGGCGCTGAACATGCCCACGGGAATGGCGGCGATCACCGGGGCCGTCGTACTGGCTCTGATGGCGCTGCCCACGATCGTGTCCATCTCCGAGGATGCCATCAACGCGGTGCCCCGTTCCTATCGAGAGGGCTCGTGGGCCCTGGGCGCCACGCGCTGGCAGACCATCTCGACAGTCACCCTGCCCGCGGCCAAGTCGGGGATCATCGCCGCCGTCATGCTGGGGGTCGGGCGCACCGTGGGCGAGACCATGGCGGTGCTGATGGTCACCGGCAATGCCGCCGTCATCCCGTCTCTGGTCTCGGGGCTGTTTCGCCCCGTCCGCACCATGACGGCCACCATCGCCGCCGAGATGGGCGAGACGGCCCACATGACCGAGCACTACCACGCCCTGTTCATGCTGGGTGTGGTGCTGTTTGTTATCACCTTCGCGGTCAACACGGCCGCCGATGTGGTCTCCCACAGAGGTCGACATGTCGAGCATCGCTAGCCCGAACATCGGTAGGTTCAGAGGCTCCACCAATACGCGGGTACAGAGGGTCCGGCAGGCGGTGGCTTTTACCGGCATGGGCCTTCTGTCTCTGTCCATCGTGGCACCGGTGGTGCTCATCTTGTACTTCGTGGGCTCTCGGGGCCTGCCGGCGATCTCGTGGGAGTTCCTGTCTCAGATGCCGCGGGAGGGGATGAAGGCCGGAGGGATCTTCCCGGCCATCGCCGGTACCCTGGCGCTGGTATTGCTCACGATGCTGCTTAGTGTGCCCGTCGGTGTTCTGGGCGCCATCTACCTGAACGAATACGCCCGCAAAGGCCCGCTGGTCCGCGCCATTCGCCTGGCGATCTTGAACCTGGCCGGCGTGCCGTCCATCGTCCACGGCCTGTTCGGCATGGGCGTGTTCGTGATGCTGGTTGTCCCCGCCCTGATTGACGTGCTCGGCATCGACCGCGGGACCAGCTCGACGAGCTGTCTGCTGGCGGGCTCCGCCACCATGGCCCTGCTGGTGCTCCCGATGGTCATCACCACCACCGAGGAGGCGCTGAAGCAGGTTCCCCAGCACCAGCGCAGCGCCAGTCTGGCCCTGGGCGCCACCCGATGGCAAACGATCCGGCGCATCGTGCTCCCCGGCGCAATGCCGGGCATCCTGACGGGCCTGATCCTGGCCATAGGGCGGGCCGCGGGAGAGACGGCGCCGATCCTGCTGACCGGAGCGGCCTTCTACATGTCCCGCCTGCCGGGCATCGGGGAGGCGCTCTTCACCCAGTTCATGGCCCTGCCCTATCACCTGTTCGCGGTCTCCACGCAGCTCTCAGGATCGACCGAAGAGATCAAGTGGGGGACGGCCTTCGTTCTCCTGGCCCTGGTGATGGGGCTGAACATGACGGCCATCGTGCTGCGGGCATGGCTGCGGCGCGGACGCAGGTAGGCAGACAGGCCGCCGGCCGGCGGCCACACACAGACAGTCCTGTAAGGGCGGCGCAAATGGAGTTGACCCAAGTGACAAGGAACCAGGAGACCTCTGTAGCGACCCCGCAACCCGACGGGGAAGTCGCCATGGCGGCGGCTCAGGTCGCCGACCTGCAAAGCGTCCGCACCGGCGATCGGACCAAGATCACTGTGCGCGATCTCAGCGTGTACTATGGCGGCTTTGGCGCCCTTCGTGGCGTAAGCGCAGACCTCCCGGAGCGGCAGGTTACCGCGCTCATCGGCCCCTCCGGGTGCGGCAAATCCACTTTCCTGCGCTGTCTCAATCGCATGAACGATGTGATCGACGGCTTCCGAGCGGAAGGCTCCATCCTGCTGGACGGCGTCGATATCAACGATCGCAGGGTGGATGTGGTGGAACTGCGCAAGCGCGTGGGGATGGTGTTCCAGCAGCCCAATCCGTTCCCGATGTCGATCTTCGACAACATCGCCTACGGCCCGCGACTGCATGGGGTTCGCGACCGGGGCACGCTCAACGAGATCTGCGAGCGCACCCTGCGGGGCGCGGCTTTGTGGGATGAGGTGAAGGACAAGCTCCACCAGTCGGCCTTCTCGCTCTCCGGCGGCCAGCAGCAGAGACTGTGCATCGCCCGGGTCATGGCCGTGGAGCCCGAGGTGATCCTCATGGACGAGCCCTGCTCGGCTCTGGATCCCACGGCCACCTTCCGCATCGAGGAACTCATGCTGGCGCTCAAGGACCAGTACACCGTGGTGATCGTGACCCATAACATGTACCAGGCCGCACGGGTGTCCACCAAGACCGGGTTCTTTCTCCTCGGTGAGCTGGTGGAGTTCGACGGCACCGAAAAGGTCTTCGAGAACCCCACCGACGAGCGCACCGAGGACTACATCCGAGGAAGGTTCGGCTAATGGCTACCGACGCGGCAGACCCCAGGTCCGCTTTCCGAGGCGAGCTCTCCGAATTGCGCGATGTGGTGCTCCGGATGGGGGCTCTGGTCGAGGGGATGCTGGCCCGGGCAGTCCGGGCTCTGGTGACCCAGGACCTGGAGCTGGCCGAGGAGGTCCGGCGCACCGACGACGTCGCCGATGCCCTGGACCTGCAGATCGAGGAGGTCTGCACGCGGCTGCTGGCCACCCAGCAGCCGCTGGCCAGGGACCTGCGCGCCATCACCGGCGCCCTGCGCATCGCCGCCGACCTCGAGCGCATCGGCGACTATGCCACGGATATCGCCAAGGTGGTCCGGCGCCTGCACGCCGAGCCGTACTTCAAGCCTCTGGAGGACATCCCGCAGATGGCCGACAGATGCCGGGAGATGATCCACCTGGTGCTTCGGTGCTTCGTTGACGGCGACCGAGAACTGGCCCGGCAGATCGGCGCCATGGACGACGAGATCGATACGATGTGGAAGAGACTGCGGGCCGAGCTGATGGACTACATGACAGGTGACACCCGGTACGTGCACCAGGCGATGCACCTGATGCTGGTGGCCCGATACCTGGAGCGTATCGGCGACCATACGGTGAACGTGGCCGAGCGCATCCTGTACATGCAGACAGGCATACTGCAGAAGCTGAACTGAGACAGAGGCCCCCGGGTTAACGGGCCCTGCTGAGGCCCCTATATCATTTTTAACACAAAGAAAACAATTGATACTCCATAGAATAAGTCCCTAAAAAGGTCTCTATGCAGGAGATGTCACCTCCACCGGCGAAATGTCTCAGTGGCGTCGTCAACTGAGCGGGAGGTGCACCCATGGAACGACGAGGCTTCACACTGATCGAGCTGCTTGTCGTGATCGCCATCATCGCCATTCTCGCGGCGATCCTCTTCCCGGTCTTCGCCAGAGCGCGCGAAAAGGCGCGACAGACTACCTGTCTGAGCAATGTCAAACAGCTCTGTCTGGGCATGCTCATGTACGCACAGGACTACGACGAGAGACTGCCGTTCTACCCCTACGGAGACGACCCCTGGTTGTACACCTGGCCCATCACGATCCAGGCCTATGTCAAGAACGAGCAGGTGCTTAACTGCCCGAGTAACCCGCATATCAGCGACCTGAGCTACCACGGAGTGGTCTATCGCGGCTGGCCGGACTACGCCCTGAGCAACTACTGGCATCGCAGCTCGCGCAGTCTGGCGCAGTCACAGTACGCCGCCAACCATCTGCTGCTGGGGGAAGCCTGTCACTTCGTTCTTGGGGACTACCGCATGTGCTGGCCCCGGACCTGCAACACCTGCGGGCTCTCGGCGTGCAGCGGTGACCTGGCCCTGCGTAACGAAGACAACGCCGGTCACAACGGCGGGAACAACATCGGCTTCGTCGATGGGCACGCCAAGTGGGTGAAGTGGACGGAGATGTACAACCGCTGGGACGCGCTGTACAACGGCACACCCTGAGCAGTGTGGCTCCCCACCGCAATCACCCGGGCCTCTACAGGTCCCGCCGAAGAGTCCGGCCGCCACGGCTCATGTCATTCTGGAGCGTCGGCGTTGCAAGCTCGAGCTTGCGACGCTTGGGCGAAGAATCCCGTTGAATGCCAGGAGATT
>CAYRFY010000343.1:0-2568 GCA_964423635.1 uncultured Armatimonadia bacterium
TCCCGACGCGGGAATGGCGAAATGCGGCCCCAGGGTGTTCATGCATAATCTGAGTGGAAAGCCCGATCCCGCAGGGCGGGACGACGGCGGACGGCGAACGGCGCCGCTCCCTGCGTGTCCCGCCGAGCGGGACCCGCTTTCCCTCTCCTTCGCGGTACGGCCGCTCAGGAGAGGGTTACGGCCAACGGCCAACGGCCAACGGCACGGAGTCGGGCTGGAAAGCCCGATCCCGCAGGGCGGGACGACGGCGGACGGCGAACCGCAACGGCGAACCGCAACGGCGAACCGCAACGGCGAACCGCAACGGTGGACGGCAACGGTGGACGGCAACGGTGGACGGCGCCGCTCCCTGCGTGTCCCGCCGAGCGGGACCCGCCGGGGGTCGCGGGCGGGCTCATAGAGGTTGTATGGCGAGGTCAATGGCCTCGCCTTCAAATGCGCGACACCGGTCGTCGCGCTGCCTGCCGGCCCGGAGGCCGCTTTCGCGCCTCTCCGAAGTGCGTCGAGCAGGCTCACGGTAGGGCCGGACAGTCTGTCGGCCCGCAAGGAGGAAGACCAGTGGCGAAAAACAAGATGAAGACGAAGAGGGCGGCGGCCAAGAGGTTCGAATTCACGGCCACCGGCAAGGTGAAGTTCAAGAAGGCGCAGCAGAGCACCAACACACCCCTGTCCCGCAGTTCGCGGCGCATCAAGCGCGCCCTCGCCCTGGACGGTGAGCTGAAGAGGGGCGACAAGAAGCAAGTGCAGACCATGGTCCCCTACTGGAAGAAGCACAAGTAGGCCCGGCCGCCGGAGGATCCCGGCGGCGCGGTGTGCGTCGGGCCGGGGCCGCATGGGCGGCAGATGTCGTGTCTGCAGAGAGCTTGATAGTGCCGACAGAGATCATCCAGAGGATAGGGAAGAGCACCAATGGCAAGAGTAAAGCGTGGATTTGTCGCTCGACGGCGCCGCAATAAGGTCCTCCGGGCCGCCAAGGGGTTCGTCGGTGGGAGGCGCCGGTTCTACAAGACCGCCAAAGAGACCCTGATGCGGGCTCGCAATTACGCCTACCGCGACCGCCGCGTGCGCAAGCGTGAGTTCCGGCGGCTGTGGATCGCGCGCATCAATGCCGCCGCCCGGCTGCATGGGCTGAGCTACAGCAAGTTCGCCAATGGTTTGAAGAAGGCCGGCATCGAGCTGAACCGCAAGGTTCTGGCATACATCGCCTACGAGGACCCGAAGGCCTTCGAGGTCATCGTCAACCAGGCCAAGGCGGCGCTGGGGATAGCGACAACGGCAACGACGACGACAACGACAGAATAACAGGATGGACAGGATAACGGCGGATGACGGCAGATGACGGCGGATAGCGGCGGAGCACGTATGCCAATCATCGAGAGTCCACAAAACGAGCGCGTCAAGCTGGCGCGCTCGTTGCACGAGTCCAAGGGCCGGCGGGAGAGCGGATTGCTCCTGGCCGAGGGGCCCGCGTGCGTGGCCGAGGCGCTCCTGTACGCCCCCGGTATCCAGTGGGTGGCGTGGTGCGAGGAACTGGGCGATGAGGAAGTGGCCGACCTGGCCGCCTCCGCGCAGGAGGCGGGTATCGCGGTGGTGGCCATGGCCGAGCGCGCCTTCCGGGCACTGAGCGACACCCGCTCGCCCCAGGGCATCGCGGCCGTCCTGCGCCAGAACCTGTGGTCTCTCGATGCCCTGCGGCCCCCCGACGGCGCGGCAACCTACCTCGTCCTGCACGAGGTGCGCGACCCGGGGAACCTGGGAAGCATGATCCGCTCCGCCGACGCCTTCGGCGCCAATGGGGTCTTGCTCAGCGGGTCCTGCGTGGACCCGTACGACCCGAAGGTGGTTCGCGCCACGGCGGGGTCGCTGTTCCATATCCCCGTGGCCGAGGCGGATT
The DNA here is from genome assembly GCA_964423635.1 of uncultured Armatimonadia bacterium. Classification (GTDB taxonomy): domain Bacteria; phylum Armatimonadota; class Zipacnadia; order Zipacnadales; family JABUFB01; genus CAYRFY01. The sequence continues at coordinate 1,895 of CAYRFY010000343.1, forward strand.
GGGAGCAGGTGGAGAGCTGGGCCGCGGACCATGGCATCAAGCTGCTCGGGGCGGACCTGGAGGCCCAGCACGAGCTGGGGAATGCCGCGCTGGCGCGACGCATCGGCTTTGTGATCGGTAACGAAGCCCACGGCCTGCCGCAACGGGTCTTGCAGGGCGTGGCGTTTACGATTAAAATCCCCATGTACGGTGCGGCCGAGAGCCTCAACGCCGCCGGCGCGGCGGCGGTCCTGCTCTACGAGGCGGCCAGGAGCCGGCAGTCCGCGGCCTCGTAGGCCGCCTAGCTCGAGCGCAAGGTGGTTTTCCGCCCATCGTGGGCCGACCTCCTTTAGCATCCATCGGGCCGCGGTCGATACTGGACGCGCTCACAACTGAATACTCAAAGGTCCCGACGGAGAAAAGTAGGCGAAGGGGCGAGGTGACAGAGAAGAGGAGTCACCGGCTGAGAACTCCTCCCACCGACGCATCGCCGAAGTTCACTCCCGAACCGCAGGCTGAAGCGAGAGCCGTGCCGTCTCGTGTGTAGGCTGCGCCGGCTTGTTCCACCGTTACCCGGAACCCCGCTTGCTAGAGATAGGGTGGTACAGCGAAAGCCCCCGGCTTTCGTCCCTTGGGACGAGGCGGGGGCGTTCTGTTTGGGGGTGGGGATTGGGGGGCGGGGGAGGGGGGAACGT
>CAYRFY010000343.1:2578-8529 GCA_964423635.1 uncultured Armatimonadia bacterium
GCGGGGACGGCGGCGAGCAGAATACGCAATCACAGGGAGACAGACCATGGAGGAGAGACTGAGAAAGCTGCAGGCCGAGGCGGAGGCCGCTCTGCGGGCCGTTGGCTCGGAACAGGAACTGGCCGAGGTGCGGGCCCGCTATCTTGGCCGCAAGGGCACACTGCGCGAGATTCGGCAGTCCATCGGCACGCTGGCGGAAGAGGAGCGTCCGCTGGTGGGGCAGTGGTGCAATCAGGTACAAAAGGCACTGGATGCCGTGGTGGAGCAGATGAACGCCGTCCTGGCCGCAGGCAAACTGGCCTCGGCCCAGGCCGAGGAGACCGTGGACGTCACGCTCCCCGGCCGGATGCCGCGCGTCGGCCACGAGCATCCCCTCCTGGCCACCATGGAAGACCTGGTGGCCATCTTCCTGGGCCTGGGCTTCCAGGTGGCCGAGGGGCCGGAAGTGGAGAACTACCACTACGGCTTCGAGGCCCTCAACTATCCCGACGACCACCCGGCGATGGATGAGCAGATGACCTTCTACATCGAGGACGATGTGCTCCTGCGCAGCCAGACCTCCACCGTTCAGATCCGCGTCATGGAGAGCCAGGAGCCTCCGGTGCGGGTGGTGGTCCCCGGCCGCTGCTTCCGTCGCGACACGGTGGACGCCACCCACAGCCACACCTTCCACCAGATCGAGGGGCTGCTGGTGGACGAGGGAGTGACCATGGCCGACCTGCGCGGGACACTGGAGGCCTTCGCCCACGGACTATACGGTGCGGACTGCCACGTGCGGTTCCGGCCGGACTTCTTCCCGTTCACCGAGCCCAGCGCCGAGATCGCCCTGACCTGCACCATGTGCCACGGCGCCGGCTGCAAGGTCTGCTCCCGCACCGGGTACCTCGAGGTGGGCGGCTGCGGCATGGTGGACCCCAATGTCCTGGAGGCCGTGGGGTACGATTCGGAACGCTACACCGGCTACGCCTTCGGGATGGGTGTGGAGCGCCTGACCATGCTGCGCCACGGGATCGATGACATCCGCCTGCTGTACTCGGGTGACATGAGGTTCTTGGGGCAGTTCTAGACCGCGGCGGCGCACGGCGGAGTGTGCCTCGAGACGAGGCGAAGGCGGACGGCCAACGCGGGCTGGAAAGCCCGCGCCACTGACGGCAGAGGCGGGGCGGAGAGGCCGCCCCACTAACGGCAAACCAAGGGGATGCTCACCCATGCGTGTACCCTATACATGGCTTGTGGACTATGTGAAGACCGATGTACCCGCCGAGGAGTTGGCCCACATCCTCACCATGGGCGGGCTGGAAGTGGAGGAGGTCATCGACTGGACCTCCGAAGACGGGCAGGCCACGGACAAGGTCCTCGACACCTCCGTGACCTCCAACCGCGGGGATCTCTTGTCGATGGTCGGCGTGGCGAGGCACGCGGCCGCCTTGCTGGGCTGCGAGTTTCTCATGCCTTCGGTGAGCCGGCCCGAAATCGAGACGCCGCTGGTGGGGGCGCCCGTGGTGGAGGCGCAGGGGATCAAGATCGAGGTGCAGGACCTCGCGGGCTGCCCGCGGTATGTGGGGCAGGCCATCCGCGACCTGACGGTGGGACCCTCTCCGGACTGGATGCGCTATCGCCTCGAGGCCGCCGGGATCCGGCCGATCAGCAATGTGGTGGATGTGACCAACTACGTCTGCTGGGAGCTGGGCCAGCCGATGCACGCCTTCGACCTGCGCCTGGTGGCCCGAGACCACATCATCGTGCGCCGCGCCGCCGCGGGCGAGAAGCTCAAGCTCATCGACGAGAGCAGTCCCGATCTTGACGAGCGGGACCTGATGATTTGCGACGAGATGGGCCCCATCGGCATCGCCGGAGTGATGGGGGGCCTGGAGACCGAGGTGGGCGAGCGGTGCAAGAGCGTGCTTTTGGAATCGGCGCACTTTGACCCGGTGAGCATCCGGCGGACCTCGCAGCGCCACTCGGTGAGCTCCCAGGCCTCGTACCGCTTCGAGCGCCATGTGGACCCGAATGTGACGATCCTGGCCATCGCCCGGGCGACGCAACTGATCCTCGAGACCGCCGGGGGCACGCCGGACCCCGCGGCCATCGACGTGCGCGAGGTCGACTTCTCGCCCAGGACGATCGCCCTGCGCCCGGAGCGGTGCAATGCGGTCCTCGGCACCGACCTGTCGGCAGAGCGGATGGCGGACTGTCTCCGGCGGCTGGGGATGGAGGTGTCGCTCGGCGAGGTGCTGCAGGTCACCGTGCCCACGGTACGGCCGGACATCGAGCGTGAGATCGACCTGGTGGAGGAAGTGGCCATCGTCAACGGGTACAATAGCATCCCGCTCACCGTGCCGGGCAAGCTGCAGCAAAGCGGGCTTCTGACCTCCCGTCAGCGGGCCCAGCGGCGGGCCCGACAGCTTTTGCGCCTCTGTGGGCTCAATGAGACCATCAGCTTCTCCTTCATGGGCAAGGCCGACCTCGACCGCAGCGGCTTTTCCCCGGACGCCCCGGAGCGGCGGGCTCTGGAGCTGCAGCTTCCCGTCTCCCCGGACAAGGCGAATCTGCGCACCACGCTGATCCCCGGCCTACTCCAGGCCTGCGAGAACAATGTGCGCCAGCGGGTGCTGGACATCGCGCTGGGAGAAGTGGACCGCGTGTTCGTGCCCACCGGCAAGAACGAGCTTCCCTCGGAGCCGCTGCGCATCGCCGGGGCGCTGATGGGGCAGCCGCTGACCTCGCCCTGGAACGCGGCGGACGCCGGGAGCCTGGTGGACTTCTTCTGGGTCAAAGGCATCGTGGAGCAGCTTTGCCAGGGGCTGCACGTGCAGGATGTGGCGTTCTCGCGGGCGCAGGCCCCCACATTCCACCCCGGGCGCTGCGCCCATCTCCTGGTGGGGGGGCAGGTGGCCGGAGTGCTGGGTGAGGTTTCGCCGGCCGTGCAGGGCGCCTATGACCTCCCGGCGAAGACGTATGTGTTCGAGCTGGACTTCGAGCGGCTCGTGTCCTCGCGGCAGGAGTACAGCGCCTATGACCCGCTGCCCCGATACCCGGCGGCGCTGCGGGACATCGCGCTGGTGGTGGCCGACGATGACGCCCACAGCGCCGCCGTGCTCGCGGAGGCGATCCGCCGCTCCGGCGGCGAGACGCTGCGTGAGGTGGAGGCGTTCGACCTCTTCCGGGATGCGGAGCGCCTGGGTGAGGGCAACCGCTCGGTGGCCTTCCGGCTGACCTTCCGGGCGCCGGACCGGACTCTTACGGACGAGGAGCTCGATGGCGCGATGGCAAGGATCGCCGAGCACCTGGCCACCACACTGGGAGCGGAGGTAAGAGACCGATGATCCGCAGGCGAGCGGCGTGGGTGCTGCGGGGAAGGGGCGGAGTCTGTCTGGCCTGTGCGCTCGCGGCCGGGCTGTGTGGCTGCTCGAACGTGGCCCGTCAGCCGGCGGTGATAGTCCACGTGGAGGCCAAGGACCTCTCGCAGCAGCACCCGCTGTGCCTGCAAAGCAAGAACACCAAGCCGCCGCAGGCGGTGCTGGTCAAGAGCCAGGACGGATGGTCGAGGTTCTGGGGCCAGGGCGAAGAGCCGCCGGTGGTGAACTTCGACAAGGAGATGCTCCTGGTGGCCTCGGCCTCGGTGAGCTCCGAGGGACCGGGGACGCTGGAGGTGTGGGTGCTCAAGTACGTCCTGGGCGAGGCGGTCATGGAGGTGCGGGTCAAGGAGGTTTCGGGCGGCGAATGGCCGCTGAGCGCCGGCTTCTCCAGGGCCTACGAGATCGTCAGGCTGCCGAGGACGGACAATCCCGTCAAGGTGATGTGGCGGCGGGTGTGGGGGAACGTGGATGAGACCAAGGAGCTGCAGGCGGTGGAGTGGGTGCCCAGCGGGAAGGCGACGGGAGCCTGGGGCAATCAGGGGCAGCAGGGACAGGGCGGCGGTTGGGGCCAGCAGGGGTCGGACTGGGGGAACCAGGGGCAGAGGCAATAGCCTTAGGCAGATCGCGACAGCAAGGAGCCCCCGGGGATGATCCCCGGGGGCTTTGTGGTGTGTGGGTCTGTACGGCGGAGGGCAACGGCGTGCGGGCGAGACGCCCTGCTATCATACGAGGGGGAAGCCCGGTCAACCAGCGCCGGAAGTCCCCATCGGCCGTGGCTACGGCAACGTCGCCTCACCCCTGCGACCGCAAGCGGTCGCTCTCCCCTCTCCCTTACGCCCGCAGACGGCGCGGGCGACGGGAGGAGGGGAAGTACGGATACGGCCTGAAGGGCCGGGGGGCGAGGCGACGTTGTCGTCGGCCGTGGCTACGGCAACGTCGCCTCACCCGTGCGACCGCAAGCGGTCGCTCTCCCCTCTCCCTTACGCCCGCAGACGGCGCGGGCGACGGGAGGAGGGGAAGTACGGATACGGCCTGAGGCGCCGTCGCCGCAGACCGGCCACCAAGCCCTGTACGACGGGGCTTGATGGCCGACCTCTCCCGCAGGATGCCCGCGGGGCCTCCGAGAGGTGGAACGGCGACGGCGGACGACCTACTGCGGCTCCTTCACGCAGTAGATCCTGTCGACGTACACGCCGTCCACCTCGTCGGGGTTGTTGACGGGCGCGGCCCAGAAGTACATGCCGCGCTTGAGCTCGTGGACCCCCAGGTCGATCTCCTGGTACTGTCCATCGGCCACCTCGGCGATGGGTACCGTCCTTTGCATCACCCCGGCCTTGGCATTGTTGTCATAGATGCCGATGTCGAAGGCATTGCCCGTCTGGGCCTTGAGATCGCAGCGGATCGAGGCAAATAGCCGACAGGGGCCGAGGCTCTCGATATCCGCGGAGACCGGGAACTGTGTGGCCCACTGGGTGTGGTCGGTGGTCATGCGGGCGGCATAGCCGTTGGCGGCCTTGGCATCTTCCACGATGCTCACCCAGCCGCCGGGATTGGCCAGGGAGAACTCGTGGTCTTCCACCAGGATCCAGTCGGTCTCCGGGAGGTCTTTGCAGCGCTCGGGCGCGGGGCCCGGATCGCGGAAGCGTCCCTCGAGAGTGGTGACATAGCCCTCGAAAGGAGCGCCCTCGCGGTACTGGCCGACATCGAAGGACCGGCAGGTGGCGATGTAGTCGTCGGCGGCGGCCTGCGGGTCCTCGGGGCCCAGGAAGGGCTTGCCCTCGGCCCGGGCCTGGCGCTTCATGGAGGAGTAGCACAGCAGCCAGGCGTGGTCCAAAGGCAGCCGGGCCCGGCGCACGCGGGGCGCGATGACGGGATCCTCGGCGACGGCCTCGGTGGCCTGGTTGAATAGCTCCGTGGCCCTGTTGAGGTCATCCAGGCCCAGCCAGGCGCTGGTGTCGGAGAGGTAGCAGCCGAGATAGGCGCCGGAGGCCTCGGCGGCGTCGTGGATCACGTCGATGTACTGCTGCAGCGGCTCGGCGGCCGGGCCGTAGTAGCCCTGGAGGAACTCGGCGATGAGCGCCTTGTCATCCAGCGACGGGTCCCACATGAGGTGGGACAGGAGCCACGCGCGCAGCTCGACGAAGTCGCCGCAGGAGCTGCCCGCATCGCCCTGCTCGAACAGGCCGATGGTATTGTGGTCCACGAAGAAGCGGATGTCCGGGGCCAGGGCGCGCATATTGGGGTGGGGCAGGATGTAGTTGCGGAAGTTGGTGACATAGTTCCAGATGTAGAGCTGCGGGGCCATGGCGCTCCACTGCTCGATGTCGGTGCGGAACTTCTCATTCTGCGGCCCGGTGAGGGGCTGCACAAACGAGCACTCGATGGAGCACAGACGGATGACCACGTTCTCGCTGGGCCTGGCGAGCTTTGGCGCCTGGCGAGAGTAGACATACGCGAGGGTCTCGATCAGAGTGCCGGGGAACTCCTTGTTGATATCCTCGGCCACCTGATTGACGAAGCGCACGAGCGGCCCGGACTCGGCGCCCTCCTCCTTAACGACGGCCTGGCACTTGTCGCACTGACAGGGCCCCC
>CAYRFY010000344.1:0-8522 GCA_964423635.1 uncultured Armatimonadia bacterium
CGGCCGTGGCACCGACCCGAGGCGAACCTCCGTGCCGTACTCGTCGGTTTGAGGCCGACATTCGCTAGTATCGCTGCGACGCTTCCGTGAGGCGCGGCCCACCAGGCGCGCCCTGGGAGATCCAACGTAGTAGTACCAGGGTTCCACCCGGCACCACGGGGCACCTGTGAAGCTCTACGGCGTCTCCGCCAGCCACTGTCGGACGACCGCCCACATCTCCGGGGTTACGGCGCCGTAGTGCCAAAAGCCGATCCCGCCCAGGTCCAGCTCGTCCGCGGTCTGCAGATGCGCCCGCGTACTGGTGTCGTCGGTGGCGAAGAACAGGTGCAGGACGCCCTCCATGTCCTCGTACTGATACGTGCTGATCTGCTCCCAAGGGAGCCACAAGCGGCGGACCTCGGTGCCCTCGGGCACCTCAGGTCGCGGTGCTTCGGGAGACTGCACCCGGCCGTCGAGCCGGAGGGCGAAGTCCCGCGAATACGCCGGCAGACCCATGATGAGCCGGTCGCGAGGCACAAAGCGGCTCCAGTAAGCCATGGCTTCCCTGGCCCACGGGTAGGTGCTCACCGGACCGATGCCCTTACCCGAGAGGCTGTACATGTCATAGCACATCACCCGCACCAGGTCGCAGGTCTCTCCCACCACCTGCGGGTCATACCAGTCGATGCCCCCGATGCCCGGGCCGGTCTCCCCGGCGGTGCGATAGGTGCTCATGATGTAGCTGACGCACATACTCATGCGTTTGCCCGCCCCGTGCAGCGCCGCGGCGGTCTCGCGCAGGAAGGCGCTGTAGCCCTCCTTGTGCTGATTGTCGACGCCCTCATAGTCAAGATCAATGCCGTCGAAGCCCGCGTCCTGGCATCGGCGCAGATAGCTCTCGATCACCTCACGGCGGCGCTCCGGGGTATCGAAGACGGTACCGTCCTCGCCGCCGACCAGCAGGTACACCTCGATTCCCAGCTCGTGGCATTGGGACACGAACTCCCGATTCGCCGGGCCGCAGACGCTGACCATCCCGATGATGTCCGCCTGCTTTCGGAGAAGGTTGATGGTGCCCTCTCCGGTGTAAACGATCCAGGGGCACACTCCCCGGCGGGCCTTGAGCGGGATGCAGGAGTCGGCGGCGCCGGCAAGGCCTGGCAGGCCGGACAGGAGTAGGACTACTGGCACGGCACGAAGCATGGGCAAGACGGGTGCCTCCTTGGCGGGTCCGGGCCGTCGCGGGCAAGAGGCGCGTACGGGACGGGGGCCGGATCGCGGACGCAAAAAAGGCCCCGCCACGGTTGTGGCGGGGCCTTACGGGTTGCGAGGTTGTGTACCGTCTAGTTGATGACGGTGACGTTCTCAGCCCGCGGACCCTTGGGGTCCTTGACGATGTCGAACTCGACGTGCGCGCCCTCGCTGAGGGAGCGGTAGCCGTCGCCGACGATGGCCGAGAAATGCACGAACACGTCTTCACTGCCCTCTGTCTCGATGAAACCGAAACCCTTGTCGTCGTTGAACCACTTGACTACGCCTGTTGCCATTTGAGGCCTCTCTTTCCAGCATCGACCAGAAACTACCTGCAGCCATTGCTGGAAAGGATGGTCTGTCCAGCAGGTCAACAAGGTTCCAGCCTGTGCTCGTCGTACACCCCGGCGGGATGACCTTCACCGGAGTATGTCCAGTATAATCGGGTCGATGCATCAAGTCAAGCCCAATTTGCAGAAAGTTTCCACACCGCCGTCCTCCGGCAGGTCGCCATGAATCAATGGCCGCGACTCCCCACATGGTTTACTTCAGCTTGGCCCCTGACGTATAATCAAGCGTCACTTTTCGGTACAGGACACCTCCAGCATGCCAGGCGAGACCATCCGCATCTACGGCGCCGCAGAGCACAACCTCGATGACGTCACCCTCGAGCTGCCACGAGACTCCCTGGTCGTCTTCTGCGGGGTCAGCGGGTCGGGCAAGTCGTCCATGGCATTCGACACCATCTACGCCGAGGGCCAGAGACGATACGTCGAGTCGCTCTCCACCCATGCGCGGCAGGTCCTGGGAGTCATGGCCCGCCCTCGAGTCGATCACATCGACGGGCTCTCGCCGGCCATCGCCATCGATCAGAAGTCCGCCAGCAGCAACCCCCGCTCCACAGTGGCGACCATCACCGAGATCCACCACTATCTGAGGGTCTTGTACTCCCGCCTGGGCCAGCCCCACTGCTATCGCTGTGGCCGGAAGATCGGCGCCCACACCGTGCAGCAGATCGTGGACGCCGTCCTCGCCCTCCCCGAAGGCACCCGCGTACTGGTGCTCGCCCCGCTACGCATCCAGAGCAAGCAGCGTGAGGCGCTCCGAGTCGCCCGGCGTGCCGGCTTCGCCAGGGCCCGTATCGACGGTCAGGTGGTGGACCTCTCCGACGGTGTGGACCTGGACGGCGACGGGCACACGATCGAGATCGTCGTGGATCGTATCGTGGTGGAGCCCAAGCTCCGCGGGCGCCTGGCGGACTCCATCGAGGTCGCCCTTTCCGAAGGCGATGACGCCGTGATTATCGGGGTCCTCGATGGGCAGGACATGGTCTACTCCACCCGCTTCGCCTGCGCGCTGTGCCAGATCACCTATCCCCAGCTCACGCCGCAGATGTTCTCCTTTAACAGCCCCCACGGCATGTGCCCCGAGTGCGGCGGGCTGGGGGTACTGGAGGATTTCGACCCCGACCTGTTCGTGGCCGACCCCAACGAGCCCATCCTCGATGGAGCCCTGGAAGTGTACGGCCAGGTGGATAACATCCACGTGCGCCATATCCTCGAGGGGCTTGCGAAGCACTATGGCTTCAGTCTGCAGACGCCCTGGAAGGACCTCTCGCCCGAGGCGCGCCACGTCGTCCTGTGGGGCTCGGGGGAGCAAAACATCGAGTTCTCTTACCAGACCCGAGCCGGTCGGCAGTACCAGTATTCCAAGCCCTTCGAGGGTCTGATCCCCACCAGCAAGCGCCGCTTTGACGAAACCAAGTCGCAGGCCCAGAAGGACTTCTACCGCAAGTTCTGCTCCATGGCCCCCTGCCCCGCTTGCGAGGGAACGCGTCTGCGCCCGGAGAGCCGGTCCGTACGCATCGACGACAAGCGCATCGTGGACATCACGGCCATGGACGTCACCACCTGCCTGGAGTTCTTCGAGCAGCTCGACCTTGGCAAGACGGGGAGCGTGGTGGCCCAGGAGCTCCTGCGCGAGGTCAAGGCCCGTCTGGCCTTCATGATCGAGGTGGGTGTCGGGTACCTGACTTTGGACCGCGCGGCGCCATCGCTCTCCGGGGGCGAGGCCCAGCGCATTCGTCTCGCCACCCAGATGGGCTCGGGCCTGGCGGGAGTGCTGTATATCCTCGATGAGCCCAGCATCGGCCTGCACCTGCGGGACCACGGCCGGCTCTTGCAGACGCTCCTGGCCCTGCGAGACCTGGGCAATACCGTCATCGTCGTCGAACACGACCCGATGACCATCGAGCAGGCCGACTATGTGGTGGAGTTCGGGCCCGGGGCCGGGGTGCACGGGGGCAAGGTGCTGTTCGCCGGCTCCGTTGAGGATATGAAGAAGAGCCCCCGGTCTGTGACCGGCAAGTACCTCACCGGCCGGGCGGGCACGCCGACCCCCACCGTCAGACGCCGGGGCAACGGGTCCTTCCTCGAGGTCAGGAAGGCCTCGGAGCATAACCTCCGCGACGTCTCGGTGAAGTTCCCGCTGGGCTGCATGGTCTGCGTCACAGGGGTCTCGGGCTCGGGCAAGAGCACCCTGGTGCATGATGTGCTGTTCCGCGCCCTGCGCCGGAAACTGCACGAGACCGTGGACCGGCCCGGCGCCCACGAGCGTCTCCTGGGCACCGAGAACGTGGACAAGATCGTCAACATCGACCAGAGCCCCATCGGGCGCACCCCCCGCTCGAACCCGGCCACCTACTCAGGAGTCTTCGCCCACATCCGTGAGCTGTTCGCGGCCACGCCGGAGGCCAAGATCCGCGGCTACAAGCCGGGGCGGTTCAGCTTCAATGTCAAGGGCGGACGCTGCGAGGCCTGCGAGGGCGACGGCACCGTCAAGATCGAGATGCACTTCCTACCCGACGTATACGTGCCCTGCGAGGAGTGCCACGGCACCCGCTACGACCGGGAGACTCTCCAGGTGCACTACAAGGGCAAGAGCATCGCGGATGTCCTGGATCTCACCGTGGAGGAGGCGCTCCATCACTTCCAGAACGTGCCCGTCGTCGAGCGTGTCCTGCGCACCCTGCGTGATGTGGGGCTGGACTACGTGAAGCTCGGCCAGCCGGCGACGACGCTCTCCGGAGGCGAGGCCCAGAGACTCAAGCTGGCCCGGGAGCTGTCGAAGATCGGCACCGGCAGCACCCTGTATATCCTGGATGAGCCCACTACGGGCCTGCACTTCGCGGACATTGAGAAGCTGTTGGAGGTCCTCAATCGCCTAGTGGATGCCGGCAACACGGTGATTGTGATCGAGCACAATCTGGACGTGATCCGCCGGTGCGACTGGATTGTGGACCTGGGGCCGGAAGGCGGGGCCGGAGGCGGAACGGTGGTGGCGACGGGTACGCCGGAACAGGTGGCCCAAGATCAAAAGTCCTACACGGCCCAGTTCCTCAAAGAGGCACTGCAACGATAGGGGTGTAGTCAGGGAGTCCGGCCGGCCTGCCCCCTGTCATTCCGAGCGTCAGTCCCGCGCAGCCAGATAGCGGAGAATCTCATGGAATGCCGGGGGAGTATTCGAGCTACCCCCTTCAGGAACGGACGCCGTCAGAGGGACACTCCCCGGGGAATGTGCGCTTCTCGGTCGCGTCTCCGGGCCAAGATTCCACGCCGGGCGGTCCGGGAGCCCCCTCCGGGATGGTCTGCTCTGTGGGTGTCTGTCGCCACCGCGACCGGCCCTCCGCTCCGCGCGTCTACCCCAGCAGCGCCCTGAGGTGGTCCACCCCCCGCCCTAGCTGCCGCGCTCGCTCGGCGCCGTCGTACTTGCCCAGTGACTCGTCCTCGATGTACAGCCCGCCATCGTAGCCGGCGGCCCGGAGTATGGAGATCACCGTCCCGTGGTCGATGTCGCCGTCGGGGATGGGGCACACGTGCCGGCCGTAGTTCCAGCCGGCCCGGCGGCTGGTGTCTCGCGACTCGGGGGAGAAGTGCAGGTTCTTGCTGTGGACGTGCTTGACGTCCGGGGCGAATTGCCGGCTGACCTCGTAGACGCTGTCCAGGGCCATGCCGGACCAATAGAAGTTGGCCGGGTCAAGCGTGAGGCCCACGCGGGGTGAGGCCGTCTTGTCCAGCACCGCCCGTAGCCATGCCGGATCATTGCCCTGCAGGCCGTGGTTCTCGATGCCAAGGGGGATTGCCAGGTCGGAGGTATCATCCAGGACGAACTTCAGGGCCCCAGAGTAGATGTCCACACGCCGAGCCAAGGGCAATTCCTGCTGACCGGTCATGGCGGCATCGAGCCGGACCACACCGGCGCCGAGGCCGGCGGCGATGCGCACCCCGTCGGCCACCCAGCGCAGCTCGGCCTCCGGATGGTGGGAGTTGAAGTTGTTGGCCAGCAGAATCGCGCCCACCCGGACGCCGGCCTCATCGAACGCCTCCTCGGCCCGGGCAACCCGATCCGGATCGGTGAGCGGCAGGCGAGGGTCGATGAGCCCGGCTTCCGGGCCCGTGACGCTCAGGTCCCGGCTGAGGGCCAGCTCCACCGCCTCGAGGCCCAGCGCGGCCAGGCCCTCGCGGATCGTGCCGAAGCCCGCGTGCTGGATGATGACATCGCGTACTCCCACGTGCATGGCAACACACTCCATGGCGCCGGGCTTGGCTCACATCGCCCGGCGCCGGACCTTTGATTCCGGGGTTCGCGTTCGGGGCGCCGAGGCCTGCCGCCTGACCGCCCGTAGCAGCAGCGCCGGCAGCACCGTCAGCGCCGCGATCAGAGCCGTGGCCAACACTCCGAACCCCAGGAGCGAAGACAGCCAGGAGAGCCCCTCGGAAAGGTTCTCGGAGTACCAGTGCCACACGCTCGAATCGGGGAGGCGACATCCCAGATAGAACAGGGCGCCGATGAGTCCGGTGGCCAGGCACAGCAGGGGGACCACGCTGCGCCGCAGGTCCGTCTCGCTGGGGGCCATCTCGGCGCCGATGCTGAACCCCAGCAGCAGAAACAGGTAGGTCCGCCAGTCGTCATAGTGCAGATTTCGCAGCGTGGCCCACAGGCTGTCCAGAAGCTTCGGCGCTACCCCGTTGCCGTCCAGGCTTTCGCCGGCCAGGAAGTGAACACCCAGCAGGCGTGCGACGTGCTCCAGAGCGAAGGTTCCCAGGATGAGAGGAAACACGGCGGCGGTGGCCGTGGCCAGCCAGGGGAAATGGATCGGCGACCACGGCTCGCCGGGCCGGCAGTAGCCGCGGCCCCTCGGATCGCTGACGCAGAAGGCCAGCTTCTTCACTCGGTATCCGCATAGCAGGTACCCAACCGCGTGGCTCAGCTCGTGCACCACATTGCCCGGCAGGCGCAGCAGCCGCACGAACCACCCACCGCCCTGGCGCCGCACCACCATCGCCTGGAGCACCCACACGAAGAGGATACGCGACAGGGCATAGAGAAACACCGCCTCGAGAGCGACGATGAGGACCTTCTGGGCCAGCAGTAGCGGAGGCATCACCGGGCGATTATACCAGATCACCCCGGGGCGCAACAGGGGCGTGAGGGTGCTGACCCCCCCCACTGTTTCCACCGCACAGAAAGCGTCACGGCGACTCGTGAACCGGGGCGGCCTGACGGCCGCGAGCGAAGGTCGCGGTGCCGGGCGCCCCTCAGATTCGTCATTCCATCCTGCGCCACCGCTCTTGGTGGACGCGATTGCACCCAAAGGAGCACAGTGATGAAGGTTACCATCGTGGGAGCCGGGAACGTCGGGGCCACTTGCGCCCAGCGAGTGGTGGAATCTGGCCTCGGTGACGTGTATCTTGTGGATGTCGTCGAGGGGTTGGCCGCCGGCAAGGCCCTCGACCTGGCCCAGGCCGCGCCTCTCGTCGGCCACGGCTGCAGGATCACCGGCGGCACCGATTACGCTCCGGCAGAGGGCTCCGACGTCGTCGTCATCACCGCCGGCATCGCCCGCAAGCCGGGGATGTCACGAGACGACCTCCTGGCCACCAATGGCAAGATCATGACAGACGTCGTCAGCAATGTCTGCCGATATGCCCCCAACACGATCCTACTGATCGTCTCTAATCCCCTGGATGTGACCACCTACATCGCCCAGCAGGTCTCCGGCCTGCCCCGGGAGAGGGTGTTCGGCATGGCCGGAGTCCTGGATAGCGCGCGCTTCCGGACCTTCATCGCCATGGAAGTGGGGTGCTCTCCCCAGGACGTCAGCGCCATGGTGCTGGGCGGCCACGGTGACTCCATGGTGCCTCTGCCCCGCCATGCCACGGTGAGTGGCGTACCCATCGCTCAACTTATCAGCCCCGAGCGGATCGCCCAGATCGTGGACCGCACCCGCAACGGAGGCGCCGAGATCGTGGGCTTCCTCAAGACAGGCAGCGCCTTCTACGCACCGGCGGCCTCCGTGGCGCAGATGGTCGCCGCCATCCTCCGCGACGAGAAACGCATCCTGCCCACCTGTGTCAGACTAAGTGGCGAGTACGGCCTGGACGATGTCTTTGTCGGGGTGCCGGTCAGCCTCGGCGCCGGCGGGGCGGAGAGGGTCATCGAGCTGGACCTGGACGCGCACGAAGCCACGGCCCTGCAGGCATCGGCCGCGGCCGTGCGCAACACGGTGCAGGCGTGGGAGAATCTGAGCGGGTAGATCCTCCGTGGACCCCGGAGGCGCTGGGGCCGCGGGCCGTCCCGCGTCTCCGGGGAGTGTGACTGCTATGAAACCGACGGTAGCCTTGTGCCTTCTCCCGGCGCTCCTGCTGCCCATCGCGGCCTCGCAGGCCGAAATGGGTGGAGTTGTCGGTAACGGCGGAGTGAGGCTCTTCACTGTGGCGCCGGTGCCGGGCTACACCGCGGCGCAGCGGGTCGAGGTGATCCAAAAACGCCTCATCGACATCCTCAGCAGCATCCGCAAGGGACAGGCCCCCGGCGTGGGGGTCCGGGTTGAAGACGAGGCGCCGGTGATCTACGTGCGGGGTTTGCGACTGGTGACTGTCACCTGGCGCGACGGGCAGTTGCACTCGACCCCACCCCGGCAACTGGCCGCGTTCTGGGCGGACATCCTCCGCGCGAAGCTCCGGACACCACCGGCGGCGCCCGGGATACCTGGGTCAGATAGGCCGCGGAGAGCCCAAAACCGGCGGCAACCAGCGCTTTTCGGGTCGCGAATTGCTCTTCTGAGCCCTATTCGGCATGGTCCTGGCCGACGGCGGCGCAGACCACAAGGGCAGGCTGAAACTGTCCGCGAATGCCGTTCCCGTCGCCGTCATCCTGTCTATCCGCCGCTATCCTGTCCATCCTGTCCGCCGTTGCCGTTCCCGGCGGGCGGGACACTAGATGCCTATATG
>CAYRFY010000345.1:0-7857 GCA_964423635.1 uncultured Armatimonadia bacterium
GGCCTTTCTCCCCCCTCCTCCCGTCTCGCCGGTCGTATCGGCGAGTAAGGGAGAGGGGGGCCGGGGGGGTGAGGCGATGTGAGTCGGCGCCTGCCAGTCACCTCCATAGTCTGAGTTGGAGGACCGCAGGCACGGAGGTCTTCGGTCGGGGTTGTGGGCACCGGCGACAGGTGAGAGGCTGACTGTGCGGTCTTGGAAGACCGCGGGCACGGAGGTCTTCGGTCGGGGTACTGGGTTCTGGCGATGGGAGGGTGGCCGACCGTGCGGGTCCCGCTCGGCGGGACCCGCAGACAACAGTGAGTCGCGCTATGACCTCGTCTGTGGAGGGATTGCCATGCTGTCCGCTCTGCCGGTGATATTGCTCTCGTCGATGGTCTGCTGCTTTGGGCAGGATGAGGGACCTGTTGCGCTGTATCGGTTCTCCGCGGGCGGCCCCGCTCTGACCGCCGACAGCAGTGGCAATGGCCACGACGGCACCATCGCGGGTGGGGCGAGCTTCGCTTCCGGGGACTTCGGGGGCGCCCTGCAGCTCAACGGCAGGGACTCATACGTCGACTGTGGCGCGGCGGAAGGTCTCGACATCGGCTCGCGCGGCACGATCTGCGCGTGGTGCCGCCCCGAAACGCTCCAGGGCGGTCTGGTGAACTGGAGCACCGGGGGCAACTGGGCCGACGAGCGTTTGGTGCTGGCCATCAACACCTGGGCCGGGGCCAAGCAGATGCTGGGCTGCATCTCCAACGGCCGCAGCGCCCAGCGACTGCGCCTGGACAATCCGGAGGCGGGCCGGTGGACCCACTATGCGCTCACCTTCGACGGCACAGTGGCCACCACGTACCAGGACGGCGTGCCGCTGCAGGCGGTCCGGCAGTCGGTGGTGCCCGACGTGGCGGGCGTGCCGCTGTGGATCGGGCGTTGTCAGGGCCTGGGCGCGGAGTTCTTCCACGGGCTCATTGATGAGGTCGGCATCTGGAACCGCGCTCTGTCGGCGCAGGAGGTCTTGTCGCTGTACAAGGCCGAGGCGGCGGCGCGAGGCAAGGACACCGGCCTGTTCACCCGGCCCCGCGTCACCGCGCAGGCCTATCCGGGCCCCGGCTGTGTCCTGGTGCATGCGGATAGCCGCCGGATGCAGCCGCTCCCCGCGGGAACACGGCTGGTAGTCGGCCTCCGGGCCAAGGGTACGGAGGAGCCTGCGGGAGTGCAGATCGTCGAGCCGATTCCTCTCACCGGTGACGCAGAGTCCACCTTCGATGTCCAGACACAGCCGGCGGGGGCCTATGAAGTGGTTGCCCTCGTCGAGCAGGAGAACGGTACCGGCGTTGGCGAGCCCGGCGTCGTCGAGGTGGACTGGCCGGGACAGCCCCGGGAGTTCCGGGACGTCAGGGTCCTCAATAACATGGTCTGGGAGCTGCTGAACCTGCAGGGCGATGGGGCCGGGCCCGGCGAGCACGCTTTCTCCATGCCCCGCGCACGCTGGGCGCTGGTGCGCACCGTCGCCGAAGTCCCCATGGGCGGCAGCCTGACCGTGACCGTCGACGACGAGGCCTCGCCGGCTTTGGTGCACGAGCCGGCCGGGGTCTCGACGCTGGAAGCCTTCCGCCGCCTGCCCGCGGGGGCGCACAGGCTAACGGTCCGCGCCGAAGCCGGGGCCCGTCTGAAAAGCCTCCTGGTCCGTTCCGTGCCCATGCTCCAGCACGCCTTCTATGGCGCCGATCCGCACATCCATCCGCACGGGCCCTACGACTGGGAGTTCATCGGCAAGTACATCGCGCCTCACGTCAACACGATGGTTGGGTCTCCGGGACCGGAGCTGGAAGACTGGAAGCGACAGGGCAAGCAGTGGATTGCCATCATCGGGCTGCCGAAGCTGACGGACGAGGAAGGCGAGGCGGCGGTGGAGGAGGCCTATCGGCATTGGTCGAGCTCGCCGGGCCTGCAGAACCCGTTGATGGATGGGATCATCGTGGATGAGTTCGGCGGCGGCGACGGGCCCGTGTACGACATCTACCGGCAGGCGGTGGAGCGCATCTACGCCAATCCGGGGTTCGCCGGCAAGGCCTATTACCCCTATGGCGGCACCTTCTACGGCGACGACCGCAGCTCGAGGTTCGCGCAGGCGGCCATCGACGGCGGCGGCCTCATCGCCTGGGAGCGGTACCTCATCGAGCAGCCCACCGAGGAGGCGGCCGCCGACGAAATCCGCCGGCGGATCACCGATGAGATGTTCCGCTGGGAACAGCGGTTCCCCGAAGCGGCGTCCAAGATGCTCATGGTCCTGGGCTACATGAGCCAGCCCACCGAGAGCCTCAACGTCGACCCTGCGGCCAACTACAAGGTCTACATGGACATGCAGTTCCGGGCTTTGGCCACTCACCCCACGCTCTTTGGCCTCGGCGGGGTGCAGGAGTACCACTCCTCGTATTGCGACGAGGAGAACGTGCGCTGGGCGGCCCGGCTCTACCGGCACTACTGCCTCGAGGGGGCAAAGGAGCCGCCCACCGACGACCCCTACCGCCTGAGCCACCTGCGGAACCCCGACTTCGCCGACGGTACCGCGGGCTGGAGCGTGCAGCCGGCCCAGGAAGGCTCGATCCGTACCGGCCGCTTCGATGGCTATAGCTGGCTGCAGGGCCGCTACCCGCTCACCGCCCAGGGAGACACGTTCCTTGTCATGAAGCGTAACAGCAGGGGGCCCAACGTCATCTCCCAGGAGATCGTCTTCCTGCAGCCGGGGCGCCTGTACTCACTGAAGACGATCACCGCCGACTACCAGGACCTGGTGGGCGAGGTCTCCCGCAAGGACACCCACGCGGTGAGCATCGCCATCGACAATGTGGAGCCGCAGCAGGATTCGAAGGACGGCTTCCAGTTCATCTTCCCCAACTGCTACGCCCACGTGCTGGGCAAGTTCGACAGCCAGTACCCGTACTACATGAACTACCACTGGCGGGTCTTTCGCGCCACGGGGACTACTGCGCGGCTGACAATCACGGACTGGGCAAGCGACAACGCGCCCGGCGGCCCCGAGGGCCGGGAGCTGATGGTGAACTTCATCGAGCTGCAGCCGTACCTGGAGCGGTGAGGTACGGCTGACCACAGGGACGCAGAGACACCGCGAGATTACGGAGGGCGGCGAGGGCAGCGCGGCGGAGTGTCGTCTGCCCGTCCGTGTTTGCCACCGGGCGAGGCCGTGCACCGGGCCTGCAGTGCAGGCCCGGTGAACGGGTGAGGCGAAGCCCCACCGACACAATGATGCGCCGGGCCCGTCGCCCGCCCACGATCTCGGCCCTACAAGGAGCCATCCATGCCGCCCAGGCCCGGCACTGCCCCCGCTGTGCTTCTGGCAGTCGCACTCACCGCCTCCGCCGGCCCTTCCTTCAAACCCTAATCATCCGGGACTTCCGTGGACCGCGCCGGCGGGCGCCGTCCGTAGCGCATCTCCGCCACCCACACGCGCTACTTCGACAGGCGGCCCTATCTGCCGGCCCTGCGTCGCGCGCTGCGTCAGTTCCTCGTGGTCCGCGCCAACGCTGCGTCCTTCCTGCTGGTGTCCGGCGTGGAGGCGCCTGTGACCAGTACATCCAGCACCTCTCCGGGCAGGGCGCTGGCTGTCGGCGTGACCAGCACCCTTATCTGCCGGTAGACACCGACACCCAGAGTGGGCGTCAGCCATCCGGCCCCTGTCACCGCGGACGTGATGTCGGCTCCGGTGGCGTTGTCCAGGTATTGGACGTCCCACCTGGCCCCTCCAGCCGACCCTGTGAGACGCAGTTGTTGTGAGAGATTGCCGTCGTTGTAGAACCGCATATGGTAGGTGGCGGTGGTATTGGGCTCCACAGACAGCGTCCGCGTCTGGCCGGCACCCGTGGTGTTGTAGACGTCGTTGCCCAGGTACACCAGACCAGTGTGGATCAGGGCATCCGGCTGGTAGCAGGGGAGGCAGGTCGTCACCGCCTTGATCGCGTCTCTCCTCGTCCCGTCGCTCAGCGAGGTGGCCGTCAGGAGAGCGGAATGTGCCGTGCCACCTGCCGCGGGCGAAAGTGGCGTGACCTCCACCCGGAGACGCCGGTACAGCCGCGGGCTGATGGTGGGCGTGACCCAGCCGCCTCCCGTCGTGGCGGTCGTGATCTCAATGCCGGTGGCGTAGTCATAGTAACGCGCACGCCAGGCCGAACTCCCGCCGACCCCGGTGACCCGATAGCTCTCTGCCACGTTGCCGTCGTTTTGGAGTCGCACGTGGTACACCGCCGTGGTGCCCGTGGCTACCGACATGGAGTGCGTCTGCCCGGCGCCGGACGTGTTGTAGATACCGTCGCCCAGATACGCGCTGCCGTTGTAGATCAGCCCGTCGGGCCGGCGCATCAGCAGGCAGGTTGTGACGGCTTTCAGGGTGTCCTTCCTGGTCGTATCACCGATGGACGTGGCGGTCACGAGTGCGGCCAGGGCACTGTTGCCCGGCGCCCCGGCCAGCGGCGTGACCTCGAGCCGGACCCAGCGGTAGGCGTTGCGCGCCAGCGTGGGCGTCGCCCACCCGCCGAGCGTCACACTGGATGTGATGTTGGTACCGGTCGCATGATCGTAGTACCGCAACTGCCAATTGGAGCTGCCGGTGGGCCCGGAGATGCGGAAGCTGTCGTTGACGTTGCCGTCGTTGTAGAAGCGCAGGTGGAACACCGCTGCGGTGCCGGCCGCAACCGTCCTGGAGTGGGTCTGGCTCAGGCCGGTGGTGTTGTACACGTTGTCTCCGATGTAGGCGCTGCCGTTGTGGATCAGTCCGTCGGGTCGGCGGGTGATGGCGCAGGTGGTCGCGGCCCGCACGGTGTCACGGGTGGTTCCGTCACCGGTGGAGGTGGCATTAACCGGGAATGAGTATGTGGTATTACCACCGGCGCCTCCGATCGGGGTGACCTCGACGCGGATGCGCCGATACAGCCCCCGGCCGATCGAGGGTGTTACCCACCCCGCGCCCGTCACCTGGCCCGTGATGTCCGTGCCCGTCGCGTAGTCGTAGTACCTCACCCGCCAGTATGAACTGCCCGCAGATCCCGCGATCAGAAACGAGTCGGCGAGCTTCCCATCGTTGTAGAAACGGATGTGGTAGGTGGCGGTCTGGTTGAGGCTCACGGTGTAGGCCTGGGTCTGTCCCGCGCCGGTTGTGTTGTAGACGTTGTCTCCCAGGTAGGTGGTGCCGTTGTAGATGAGCCCGTCGGGGCGGTAGTCTCCCGGGGCCCAACGCTCGTGCACGAAGACGTCCGCGACGCCATTGGTGTCACCGGGGACCAGATTGGTTGCGACAGACGCGAACGCGACGAACCGCCCGTCGGCGCTCACGGACGGGTACTGGCTGTCCCCGCCCGCCTGGCCACCGGCACTGCCCACGCTTACGCGGGTGGTTGCGCCGGTCTGCCGGTCGTGCACGAAGATGTCCATCGCGCTGTTCGTGTCGCCAGCCATGAGGTTGGAGGCCACCGACGCGAACGCCACGAACCGCCCGTCGGCGCTGATGGACGGGAGGGCGCTGAAGCTGTTGCCCTGGTTCGCCGCGCTGTCTACGCTGACACGCGTGGTGGTGCCTGTCTGGCAGTCGTGAAGCAAGACGTCCTCGCTGCCGTTGGTGTCGCCGGGCACGAGGTCTGTGGCCGAGGAGGTGAACGCCACGAAGCGCCCGTCGGCGCTGATGGCCGGGCCCCAACTGGCGCTGTTGCCCTGGTTCGCCGTGCTGTCTACGCTGACACGCGTGGTGGTGCCGGTCTGGCAGTCGTGCACGAAGACGTCCTGCGCCCCATTGGTGTCGCCGGGCACGAGGTCCGTGGCCAGCGAGTCGAAGGCCACGAGCCTCCCGTCAGCGCCGATGCTGGGTGCCTGGCTGTCCCCGTTCGCCTGGTTCCCCGCGCTGTCTGCGCTCACGCGGACGGTAGTTCCAGTCTGGCGGTCGTGCACGAACACGTCCGACGAGCCGTTGGTGTCGCCGGGCACCAGATTGCTGGCCCACGACATGAACGCTATCCGCCGCCCGTCGGCGCTGATCGACGGCGACCAACTGTAGCCATTGGCCTGGTTCCCAGAGCTGTCCAGGCTCACGCGGGAAGTGGTGCCGCTCTGCCGGTCGCGCACGAAGACGTCGTGCATGCTGTTGGTGTCGCCGGCCACCAAATCCGGCGCGCCCGAGATGAACGCCACGAAGCGGCCATCGGCGCTGATAGACGGGGAGGTGCTACTGCCGTTCGCCTGACTCCCGCTGCTGTCTACGCTCACACGGGTGGTGATGGCTGTCTGGCGGTCGTGTACGAACACGTCACCGGCGCTGTTTGTGTCACCGGGCACCAGGTTCGTGGCGTTCGAGTCGAACGCCACGTATCGACCGTCTGCGCTGATCGAGGCAAACGGGCTGTCGCCGATCCCCTGGTTCCCCGCGCTGTCCACACTCACCCGCGTGGTGGTTGCGCACAGAGCTGCGGGGGATAGAGCCAGGCACACCACGACACCACCGAAAGCGAAGAGATGGGTTCGCATGTGCACTCCCTCCTATTCGATATAGAACCGGGGCTGAGTGACAATACGACTACAACCAGCAGGCATTGCCGCCGTACTTGTGGAATTATATCGCTTGAGGACTGCTATGGAGCCAGTGTGCAGGATTCTCTGCACACTTTTTGTGAGGTGGGTCGGGTGCGACCGCCGAACGCGATGGGGGCCTTCCTGCGCGTGTGGCGCTCAGCGTGGGCCAGACTCAGCCGGGCGCAGTTGGCGCATGCGGTCCAGGGCCATCTGAACGGCCGCCACTCGGTGACCCCGGGCGTAATCCGCTGGTGGGAGATGGGGCAACCCCCTTCGAATACCGAGGAGCTGGAGGCGCTGTGTCTCGTCATGCGGGCTCACGAGCTCAGCGAGGGGGAGGTGGAGCAGTTCCGGGCCGCGGTGTTCGCCGCCTGCGCCGGTCGGCAGTACCCGGACCTGTTTGGGGACGACGGTTTCGCCCACTCTCCACACGTGGCCCGGACCTCCGCGCAGATGATGGACGCAGGAACCACGCCGGGGGCAGACGCCGGGGACCTGGTGCTGGCGACCGCCCGGATCGAGGCCTTGCGCGCCGCTTTGCAGGGCGAGGCTGTGCCGGAGGAGAGCGCGGCACAGCGCAGGCGTCAGGAGGCCGCGCTGGCGTGCCTGCGTGCTCTTTGCGCGGTCTTGCACTATCGTGCGGGGCGGAACTTGCTGGGGGGCACCGAGGCCGCGGCGACGGCGGCCTTCGTGCGATCGCGATTCGGGACAGGTGAGGACCAAGCCAACGCCCTGTCGGCCGTAGGCGTCAGCGGCCTGAGTTCAGCGTGGCTCCAAGCCTGGGAAGCCAGGAACCTGTTCCTGGTGTATCCGGGCCCCACCTACGTTGACCGGCTTCTGGCTCTGGCACGGGCGGCGAGGGACGCTGATGAACAGGGGGCCGACTGGGCGGCCTATCTGTCGGAGGCGATGTGCTACGCGGCGGACATCGAGCGGCTTGACCTTCTGGAGACGGCAAGAGACATGATTGGCGATCATCTCCCCGCCTGCCGCGAACGGTGCGACCCCAACCTTCTCGCCATCGCGCATCGGGGCCGCTTTCTAGTGGCCCTATCCGCCGGCCGCATCGGCGACGCAGAGGCCCATGCCTGCGAGCTGCAGTGTCTGAACCGCCCGGGGCCCTCTGTTCAGTCTGAGTGGCAGTGGTACATGGGGCGGCTGGCTTTCGCCCGAAGCCGACACGAGGAGGCAAGAGAGCACTTCCAAAGGGGGCTTCGCGCCGCCGGCCGGGCCTCTATCGTCGTCTATGAACGGCAGATAGCCCTGGACATCGAGACCTGCGAGCGCCGCTTGCTGGGCGAG
>CAYRFY010000345.1:7867-8521 GCA_964423635.1 uncultured Armatimonadia bacterium
CGAGGAAGGCTCTCCCGTTCCCCCCTTCTACACCCCGCCTGCTCGGTAGGCGCTTGGCCGGGGGCGACGAAGCCCTGCTGCGCCCGTATTCCAGCGGTCTGTGTTCTCCATATACTCGAGCCAGGTACCGTTCAGCATCAGCACGTCCGGGCTCGTGGACAAGGTACGCTTGCGCCGCTGCCCAAAGCCGTCTCCTACGGGTCGCGCGAGCGGCCGCGACCCCCGACCTCTCCACCCGCCCGCTACCGGTTGGGGCTGTGCGGTGAATTCCCTGCTCTGCTCCACAACGACCCCGGTCCCAGCACCGCCACCAACTGCCTCGCGACGACAGCGGGACAGGCGCCCATATGGAGAAACACGCCGCCTGTGGTGGATGCTGCACATCGCCCCGTCTCGGTCGACGCAGGTATGCGCACGCCTCACACGCAATAGTGTCTTGCCGCCCTCCAATCTGCACCCCAGGAGGAGCCCTACCATGCTCCGGTCGCTGCTCCTACTCGTCTGCCTGCTGTCCGCCGTAACCTGCCCGGCCGCCTCCCTCAAACCCGAGGCCTCCGGGGCTTTCGTGGACCGCGACGGCGGGCGCCATCCTTGGCGCATCTCCGACACCCATACGCTCTACTTCGACGGGCGACCGTACCTGCCGGTAGGCGG
>CAYRFY010000346.1:0-4137 GCA_964423635.1 uncultured Armatimonadia bacterium
CCGGACGTGGGAATGGCGAACTGTGGCTCCAGTGCGTTCATGCATAATGTGAGTTCGCCGCCTGACGTGCTCTCCCTGCACCACGGGTCCGGAGGCGCTGGCCCTTTGCCACAGGTCTCTTCCGCTCGGTCTCCCGGTTCTGTGCCCGCCCGATAGCGGAACGCCGCGGAGGCCTCATACCCCTCCACGGGGAATGTACTTCTGAACGACAGACACCAGAAAACCTGCCCGGCCCGGGAACGGAACGGGCATTACGGAGGTACTCTCGATGGCAAGACGCAGATGGACCCTGTGGTTCGCAGTCGCCCTCTTCGCGACGCTCAGCGCGACCGTGGTTGCGCAGGATGCCGGCCCGGCTCCCCAGAGCAAGGCGTTCGTCCAGGACGGACTGCCCACCGCGATTCAGACCATTGACGGGGCCTGGGAACAGGGGGAGGGCTACCTCGAGGGCAAAGGCGCCTCCAGCCTGGCCCAGCGCCTGCTGGGCGATTGCAGCCTTGGGGCGGGCGATTTCACCATCACTGCGAGGCTCAGTATCCTCGGATTGGCCTCCAGTGCGGCGGCCTTTGTCATCGGGGATAACGGCTACTTCGGCTTCGCCGGCGGCCATGGGAAGATGTTCATCACCGGCCCTCTGTACGGCAACGCCCAGGGCACGCCGATCGGTGAGCCCACCGAGTTCATGACAGATGGTGAGCCCTTTGATTTCCGCGTGGCGCGCAGCGGTGACATGCTGAGCATCTCCATCGACGGCAGGCCCGTGTACGAGCATCAGGTAGGCTCGGAAGCCCTGGGGGCCTTCGGCTTCGTGCCGTACCGGGCCACCATGCGGCTGTACGAGCTCAGCGCCACGGGTAATCTCGAGCCATACAAGGCGCCCACCGTCCCCAGGCCCGAGGTCAGCAACATCGAGCTCGACCCGCGGGTCGAAGAGATGCCCTCCCTGCCCCTGGGACCGTTCGTCCGCCTGGCAGACGGCGCCATCATGGGCGTGGACGATCGCGATGCGCTGATCTCGAACGATGAGGGTCAGACCTGGGAGCGGCGCCCGATCTTCACCGAGGAGCAGAAGCTCCGCATCCGTCCTGAACGGGCCCTGCTCCGCACCCAGAGCGGCACCATCATCCTCGCCTTCATCAACCAGGCCGACTACCGGTACTCCTGGGACAGGGAGAAGAACCTCCCGCTTCCCGACATGCGCCTCCCCTCGTACGCCATCCGCAGCGTGGATGAGGGCCAGACCTGGACGGACCTCACCCTCCTCACCGACGGCTGGTGCGGCTGCCTGCAGTCCATCATCCAGACCAGCAACGGCAATATCGTGATCCCCGGCCAGGAACTGCTCTACGAGGAGGGGCGGCATGTCACCATGCCCTACGTCTCCACCGATGAGGGCAAGACCTGGAAGCGCACGCGCTATCTGGACATCGGCGGCCAGGGCGACCACGCCGGGGCCATCGAGGGCACCGTCGTCGAGTTGGAGGACGGCCGCCTGTGGCTGCTCATGCGCAGCGCCCACGGGCATTTCTACGAGTCCTATTCATCCGACCAGGGGCTGACCTGGAGCGACCAGGCACCCTCGGCGATCGAGTCCACCTCGGCCCCCGGCAAGATCAAGCGCCTGAACAGCGGCCGCCTGGCCCTGTTTTGGAACCCGATCCCGAGCGAAGGCTACAAGACCCGGGAGGAGTTATGCCTGATCCTCTCGGAGGACGAGGGCAAGTCCTGGACCGCTCCTCAGCTTGTCGCCACCAACAAGGGCAACCGACTCTCGTACATCTACGTCTTCGAGCGTGCACCCGGAGAGATGTGGATCACCACGATGCAGGGCGGTCTGCGGGCGGTGCTCAAGGAGAGCGACTACGCCACGGACGGCGGGTAACGGCGGCGGGAACGACGGGGGTGACGGCGGGAGTGACGGCGGGACGGCGACGGCGGGACGGCGACGGCGGGGGTGACGGCGGGACGGCGACGGCGGGACGGCGACGGCAGGTAACGGCTGGGGTGACGGCGGGGAGGGAGGCCGGCTATGGCGCACACGGGAGACACGAGTACATGAGCCGAGCTTCGCTGCTGGGGGCCATACTCATCATCGCCGGAGGCACCATCGTGACTGCAGCCGAGGTTCGGATCGACTGGGACCACGTTCTGTCAACCAAGGGCTCCACGCGGGCCACGGCATACGCGGCAAGCAACAAGGTCATCACCATCGGGGCCAAGACCCACGTGGCGTGGCTCGATAGCGTGTCGGACACGATGATCTCCACGCTTGACCACGAGACGGGACAGTGGTCTGAGCCCGTGCTCGTAGGCTCGGGACTGGACAACCACGGCGGCCCCGCGCTGTGCGCCGACTCCAAAGGCTACCTGCACGTGGCCTTCGGCCCCCACCACGGCCCATTGCAGTACGCGGTGTCGGCGCGTCCCAATGACGCCTCCGAGTGGGTGCAGATGCCCCCCTTCGGCGATACCGCCACCTATCCGGCCCTGGTGTGCGGGGCCGACGATACGCTGTATTGCACCTACAGAGGTCTCAAGTCTCCCTGGAAGCTGGTGTTCCAGAAGCTGCCCGCGGGCGGGGAGTGGAGCGCGCCGGTAGCCCTGGTGGATGCCGCGGTACAAAGCGGCTACACACAGTTTGGCAATCCGCTGTGCCTGGCCCCCGACGGCACACTCCACGTGGCCTTCCACGTCTATGACCTGCATCCGGCGGCGGGCAAAGCGGTCGGACACCTGCAGTCCACCGATGGCGGGGACACCTGGACGTTGGCCGACGGCACGGCGATCTCGCTGCCCTACACCCCGCAGCAGCCGGGCTGGATCGTGCAGGGCTCCGAGCTGGACATGAGAGTCGGCGGGATCGACTGCGACCCCGACGGCCGCCCGTACCTGACCGTGAGCACCTACAAGCCCGCTCCGGCCACGGCGGACCTCTGGCGCTTCACCGGTGACGCCTGGCAGAGGGTTGAGCTTTCGCCGGTGCTGCGCAATGCCGGCGCCGGGCCGGCCTGTCTCATGGGCCCACTGTGCTTCGACGAACAGGGGCGCCTGCATGTCGCCATCGAGGCCAGTCGCGACGGCGCCTGGGGCGGCGCGGGCAGCGAGACTTACCTCCTGCTCTCCGCCGACCGTGGCGACACCTTCGAAGTCCTCCCCATCTCAGTACCCGATGCGGGCGCGGCGAACTGGCTGGCCAACATCGAGCGCCACACCGGCCATAACAACGTCGTCGGTCCGGTGATCCAGTACACCCACGGCGTCGCGGGTGAGGGCTGCACGCCGGAGGATGTTACGGAGGTCCATGCCGTCAGAATCGTAGTGGATGGGTGAGCGCAGGCGCCGAAACGGGGGTGAGGACGCTTCCGCCCTGCGGGACCGCCCGACCGGCCAACGGCGGCGGGTTCCGCCCAGCGGGGCCCGCCCCACCAACGGCAGGCGTCGTTGCCGTCACCCCCCGCCTATCGCCATCCCTCTGCCGTGATCCTCTGTACCAGGAACTCCTCGAAGGCCTCCTGATCGCGCCAGGAGACAGCGCAGTTCACCGGCTTGCCCGCCTCGTCGACGCGAGTGAAGCCGTCGTCCGTCACCGCCAGCCTTACCTTCTCCATCTGCAGCAGCTCCTCGGAGAAGGACAGGTAGACCGCCACCGTGTCAAACAAGGTAGAGCTTCGCTCTTCGGCGCCGGCGCCGTGCTGGGCCGCCCAGATTCGGTAGTTGTCCATCAGCGCCTGCGCCAACGGGGTCCGGCAGTCGCACACACGCTTGTACCGCTCACCATCGAGCACGATCAGGCCGCAGGTGTCCACAGGCGTGAGGGTCACATCCCAAGGCGCCTTGAAGGCGGCCCGGCATGAGGCCGGGTCGGCACGCACGTTCCACTCGGCGGAGACCTCCGCCCCGCCGCCGTAGCCCTTGTAGACGCTCCCATGCATGCCCACAAACCGCGCGTTTGACGCGATCTTCGGCTCGCGTCGCAGAGCCTCGGCGATGTTGGGCACCGGCCCGATGCACACCAAAGTGACGGGCTCCGGGGACTGCACGATCGTGTCGATCAGAGCCCCCACCCCGTCCTCATGGACGGTGCCCGGATAGGCGGAGAGATTGTAGTCTTCCACCCACTCGGCCTGCGCCCCGGCG
>CAYRFY010000346.1:4147-8510 GCA_964423635.1 uncultured Armatimonadia bacterium
GCGCCCGACACCCACAGGGATGTCGGTGCGCCCGGCGACCTCAAGCAGCCGGGCGATGATCTTCGCCCGGTAGACGGTATCGCCCGAGTCGCTGCACACCAGCCGGATGTCCAACTCCGGACTATTGAGCATCATCACCAGGGCCCAGGTATCGTCGATGTCGTCGCCGATGTCGGTGTCCAGGATCACGGGGATGCGGCGGTCGGTGGGATTCATCTGCTGACCTCTCTGTGATGGTTGCTCCGGTGGCTCGCCCTGTGCCGCAGCCGAGTATGCGTTCAGCACCGGGCTCAGGCAGCCGAGAGCGAGAAGCACCAGGAAGGCATGGGAGACAGTTGGCATAGTGCCATGTTCCCCCGCAGCGGCCAGGGACCTCCCGGCCTGTCGCGTCTCGCGACTGGCGAGGAGGGCGGCCGGAAGGTCATCAAGCCACGGCGCGGGACGGCCGCCCGGACGCGACGGAGCGAAAGCCCCGCGGAGGTCTTCGACCGCCACTGCGGGAACCGCCCGACACACCACCGGGAAGAAGAACATGCCCTACCCGGCACGGAGGAGTGGTCTCATTGCACGACATGACTCGCGGCGTGTCCGTCCCCCGACTACTGGGGACGGTTGCACTGCTTTGGCAGATCACGGCCGGTCAGGGAGTGGCCGACATGAACGGCGAAGCTGTGGAGCACCTCGGAGACGTGCTGGGGGAGCGCCTGCTCCTGCACACCCAGGCCTGGGGTGTGTTGGGGATCGATACCGCCACCCACGCCCAGGGCAAGACGCCCAATAGGCTGCGGATCGGCGATGCCACCTACGAGCGGGGGCTGGGCACCCACGCCACCGGAGACATCGTGCTGATGCTGGACGGGGAGTACGCCACTTTCGAGGCCCAGGTCGGTGTACTGTGGCAGGATGGCGGCGTGGGGAGCGTGGTGTTCCAGGTCTTCGTGGACGACGAGAAGCGGTTTGACAGCGGGGTGATGCGGGAGACCGACGCGGCCCGGCCGGTCCGGGTGGATGTCTCCGGGGCCCAGTTGCTACGTCTGGCCGTCACCGACGCCGGTGATGGAATCACCTGTGACTGTGCCAACTGGGCGGAGGCAAGGCTCACCCGGGCCGACCAAGCCGTCCGGCTCCGGCAGATGCGCCTGGACATGGCTCCCTTCGCGACGGTGGCCACATGGGACCCTGAGCGCATGGACGGCGCCCGGGCCGGCCGCGTCCAGGAATTCGCGCCCGAGGACGTCTACCTGCACACCGAGCTGGTCCCCAATGCCGACGGCGTCTACGAAGTCCCCACCGGCGCGGGCGGCGGCTGCATCGGTCTGCAGTGGGTGGAGCGGCGGCGGCTCAAGGAGTTGCAGATCGATTTCGCCTCGACCCCGCCTGACCCGCAGGACGTGGCGCTGCAGCGCTGGGTCGGCGAGTCCTGGTGGCAGGGGAGCTGGCAGCCTGCGGCGGCCGAGCTGCAGATAGAGGACAAGAAGTGGCGGTACACGCTGTCCTGGGCCGGCACGCCGCCGGAGCAGCCCAAGACCAGCCAGAAGATACGCTGGGTCTTCTCCGATACCGCCGCTCCCATACGCGTGCGGTCGATGGCGGCCTACACCCGCTCGGTCTGGGCCACCACCGACCTGCGCCTGGAAAGCGAAGGCCTCGGCGCGGAGGCCCCGGTCACCGTGGGCGTCTACAATGGAGCCTTCGTCGCAGCCGATGGCGCCACATCTCTCGCACCGCTGCAGTGGCCCTCTTCGACGCCGCTCACCGTGCAGGTGGCCTACTCCCGCGAAATGCCCCTCAAGTCCGACCGCACGGTGCTACGCTTCCGCGCACCCCGCAGAGACGGCTCGGGCAAGCCGGCCTTTGCCGTCGCCATTGAGGATGTGCTCAAGCACGGCGGGGTGTACGTTCCCGCGGCCGGGCTGTACGTCACCACGGCGGACAACCCCCGGACCCTCGCCGAGCACCGACAGGCCCTGGAGGGACAGCGCACCATTCGCGAGCGTGTTGCCGAGATGCCGGACCAAACCTTCGCAAGCGCCATGGAGCACGTGCACAACCCCGTGCAGGACCTGGGGCCCATGCTGGTATCCCTGGCCTGCGATAACCACAAGTTCCAGGTCCAGCGCGAGGGCGCGATCCAGTTCAGCACCCGGCCGGACGATCCGCGCAGCGGAGTTGTGGATTATCCCGTGGAGGTGCGGCCGCAGTTCGCCGGCGGGAAAGCGGAAGGCCTCAGCCGTCGGCTGTACGGCGACTGGCTCCCCGTCCCGGAGATCAGTCTCGCTCACGGCGCGGTGACCTACCGTCAGCGGACGTACGTGGTGTCCCTGGACGAGACCGCCGACCCGGCCCTGCCGTGGTGGCTTAGCCGTCGGCCGGTATGCATCGCGGACTTCTCTATTCAGAACACGGGGCAGGCGCCCGCCGACGCCTCCCTGCGTCTGGACGTCGCCGCCGACCGCACGGAGGGCCGGGCTGCAACGCTGCAGGCGGTCGAGGGCGGGGTGAGCGCGAGCGATGCCGGCCGCCTGCTGGCCTTCATCGCTACCGGCGGGGCCGCAGGGCTGGTGACGGCCACGGATGGAGGAGCGATCACCCTGTCCGGAGAGCTGCCGGCCGGTGGAAGCGTCACCATTCGCGCCTGGCTTCCGGCATGGGAGCTTGGGCCAGCGGACCTGGCGCCGTTGAGCACCGACGCGGACCTCCTGGCGCGCGTGGAGAGCTACTGGAAACGACTGCTTGCCGAGGGGGCCGGCGTCGAGCTGCCTGACCCGCTGCTCCAAAACATCATCCAGGCCTCCAGAGTGCACTGCCTGCTGGCGGCCCGCAGTGAAGGCGACGGTGCCCGGGTCTCGCCCTGGATTGGCTCGGACCGCTACGGGCCCCTGGAGAGTGAGGCCAACTCGATCGTCCTGGGAATGGACTATCTGGGCCACGAGGACTTCAGTCGCCGCAGCCTGGACTTCTTCGTGGGCCGCTACAACCCGGCGGGCTATCTCACCACGGGCTACACCCTGATGGGCACAGGCTGGCATCTGTGGACCCTCGCCGAACACGTGCGCCTGACCGGTGACGAGGCGTGGCTCAGGGAGCTGGCGCCAAAGGTGGCGGGCCTGTGCGAATGGATCGCGGCACAGCGTGAGAAGACGAAGCGCCTGCGCCCGGATGGCGGGAAGGAGACCAACTACGGCCTGATGCCACCGGGGGTCGTGGCCGACTGGGGCATGTATGCCAACAGGTTCTACATGGACGGCCACTTCTGCGCCGGGCTGACAGAGGCTTCCGAAGCACTATCCCGCGTCGGTCATCCGGAGGCGCCGAGGCTGCAGGCCCAGGCCGCCGACTACAGGGCAGAGCTGAACAGAGCCTATGAATGGACCCAGGCCAACACTCCGGTCCGGCAACGGCTGGACGGCACCTGGATCCCCGGAGCTCCCGGAATGACCTATTGCTTCGGAACCGTCGGCGAGTTCTTCCCCGGAGAAGACTGGGGCAGAACCTGGGCCGGTGACGTGGAGATCGGTCCCCACCATCTCGCCGCCCTGGGCCTGATGGAAGCAGGCGACGCCGACGTGGACTGGATGATGGACGAGATGGAGGACATCTGGTGCCTCCACAGCGGCCTGGGCGATTATCCCGGAGAGAAGAGCCGGGAAGACTGGTTCAACCTCGGAGGCTTCGCCAAGGTCCAGCCCTATTACGCCCGGATGTGCGACGTCTACGCCCGCCGCGATGAGGTCAGAAGCTTCATCCGCTCATATTTCAACGCCATCCCCAGCCTGGTGAGTCTCGAGAACCTGTCCTTCTGGGAGCATTTCCACAACATGGGCGGCTGGAACAAGACTCACGAGACCGGGGCGTTCCTGCAGCAAACTCGGCGGATGCTGGTGGACGAGCGAGGGTCGGAGCTGTGGCTGGCGCCCTTCGTCACGCGCGAGTGGCTCAAGGACGGCCTGGAGGTCTCGCTGCAAAGGGCTCCCACACGCTTTGGCCCTGTGAGCTACCGCATCCATTCCTCGGTGGCCCAGGGCGCGATTGAGGCCGAGATCGATCCGCCGACCCGCACGGCCCCT
This sequence comes from uncultured Armatimonadia bacterium, assembly GCA_964423635.1. Taxonomy (GTDB): domain Bacteria; phylum Armatimonadota; class Zipacnadia; order Zipacnadales; family JABUFB01; genus CAYRFY01. The sequence continues at coordinate 8,215 of CAYRFY010000346.1, forward strand.
GCGGCCATCGTGCTACGCCTCCGTCATCCGCAGGCCAGGCCCATGAGGCGAGTGACGGTGAATGGCGCGCCCTGGGATCAGTTTGATCCCCAGAGCGAGACCATCCGCCTGCAGGCAGGTGCCGAGCCACTGAGGGTGAAAGCGGAGTTCTGAGACGTAGGTCGCCCGCCCCGAGCGAGGCGCCCGTGATGGATGGCACCGACCGGTCGGCTGGAGCACTCAGCGACCGGTCGCGCGTGCCTGCGGTCCTCCAGGACCGCAAGGTCAGTCTCTCACCCTTCGCCAGAACCCACAAC
>CAYRFY010000347.1:0-3011 GCA_964423635.1 uncultured Armatimonadia bacterium
GGAACGTGCGCGCGTGGACCGGGGCGAAGGTTCGCCAGGGCCGGTCTGGAGAGGTGCCTGGGTTGGCATCCGAGCCGCTGACGCTATCGACATAGTATCCAGGGCCAAGGGCTTCTACGACGCCGTTGGATCCCTGAACGCAAGATAGAGCCTGGAGGAAGAAAAACGCGAGGGGAACGATGGCCAGAACGAGAGCGCGTCGATGGCGGAACGATCTGCTTACACAGTGCATATTCAGCCCAAATCTAGGGGGCAGAGGCTTCAGCGCAAAGACAGCTCCAGACGTACCTCTGGATTATGCGCAAGCGGGGATATCTGTCAAGAAGGGGGTCAGGCTCGGGGAGGCAGCAGCCGCCTTGACATAAATGCGTCACGGGCGCGTGGGATGGCGCTAAGTCGACGGCCGAGCCTGGCTGCCAGCGGCTTCTTTGACGGAAAGGGCGGGCTCGCATATCATCAGCCGAGGCAGTGGCCGCGGCCGGCAGTAAGGCGCGCTCACGATCGACAGCGACGAGGGGGCACCCCGCAGGCAGCAAGGCCAGAGTGGAGGGAGGGCGGCGTGGCACCGCGATGGACCGAACAGCAGATCCGACAGAGCTATGCGCTGGCGCAGGAACGGTACGCGACCCTGGGCGTGGATGTGGAACGGACCCTCAGACCTTACCTGTGGTTCATTATCCGCCTGATGCTGGGGTTCGGTCTGGCCTTCGAGCTGCCGATGGTGCTCATGTTCCTGGGCTTCATCGGTGTGGTCACCAGCCGCCAGCTCGTGTCCTGGTGGCGGTACGCGGTGGTGATCATCTTCGCCTTCTCCGCCATCATCACCCCCACCGTTGACCCGGTGAATATGACGATTCTCGCGCTGCCCATGATCCTGCTGTACGCCCTGAGCGTGGGGCTGGTGCACATGGTGCAGAGGAACAAGGAGCGGGCCGAAGCCAGGGCCGAGGCGGAGTGGGCGCAGGCAGAGGCACAGGTGGCTGAGCGGGAGCAGGACGAGGCCGCCGAGGCGGAAGCACGGGAGGAGCAAGACGATGCATTCCCGGGCGAAGAACAGGGCCGGAGCGACCCGGCCGCTGCCGAGCCCGTGACCGACACGGACGTCGGTGAGGGGCACCGCGAGGCGGACTACTCCATCCCGCCTCCGGCCGATGAGGCGGTCTCGGAAGACGCGTCGGATGACACGGAGCCCCAGAGCGGGCCGGGGATAGAAGAAACCGACGAGGGGTGAGCCGACTCACCGGGCCAACGTGGCCCTCCTCCCTATCGTCGGCGCGCAGGGTGCCGGGCGGTATGCTCTGTTACCGGCAAGAGGTGGAGGCCGCGGGGCTAAGGGTGTAGAATAGCCGTCGGTCCACCGCGCGCCGACCGGAGTGCCCGGCCGGACACGGCAACGCTTCACCACGAGCCGGCGCCATCGCCGGCCCGCGGCAGCGGCGTCTTAGCGACGCCGATAACCTGGGTGACGGAGAATGCAACGAGTCTGTGTGATCGGTCTTGGCCCCATCGGTAACCGCCATAGTGACATGTACAAGGAGCACCCGCAGGCCGACCTGGTGGGTGTGTGTGACATCATCAAGGAACGCGCCGACGCGGCGGCCCAACGGCTCGGTGTTCCCGCGTTTTACGATGTGTCCCAGATGCTGCAGGCCCTCTCGCCGGACATCTGCAGCGTGGCCACCGGAGGTGAGGAATACTCCAGCGACCACTATCTGCCCACCATGCAGGCCCTGGACTTCGGCTGCCACGTCCTGTGCGAGAAGCCCATCTCCAACCAGATCGGCCCCGCCGAGGAGATGGTTCTGAAGGCCAGGGAGAAGGGTGTGTGCTTCGGTATCAACATGAACCACCGGTTCAACGAGGCCCACCGGCTGGCCAAGCGCTGGGTGGAGGAGGGTCGCCTGGGACACCTGCTGTTCGTGAACATGTCCATGTGGATCATGAACCCGCGAGAGAGCTCGCCCTACTTCCAGCTCAAGGCGCTCCACCCGCATACGGTAGACATCATGCGCTACTTCTGCGGCGACGTGGAGGCGGTGCAGTGCTTCGCTCTCAAGGCGCCGGGGCGCAAGATCTGGTCCACCGCGCAGTTCAACATGCGGTTCAGAAACGGCGTGGTCGGCTCACTCACCGGCAGCTATGACATCGAGCGCGGCCACCCGATGGAACGGTGCGAGGTGGCCGGTACCGGTGGCCGCTTCGTGATCGAGGACATCTTCCGCCAGGTTACTCTCTACCCCGCGGGCTCGATGGAGAAGACCGTCTACACCAACCCGGCGATGTTCGGCGGCATGCGGGACTTCGAGGACACCTTCCGCGCGCGCATCGGTCGCTTCGTGGAGGAGATCGATGCCGGGATTGCTCCGGAAGACCTGGACGGCTCCGGAGCCGACGGTCTGGCGGCTCAGAAGGTGTTGGCGGCGGCGATTGAGTCTCTGGAGAATGAGACGGTGGTGAGGATCGACTGAGAGGGCGAAACGGCGAGGCGCTGACACTCGGCTCACGGCACTGTCGCCCGGGTTGATAGAGGCGCACGGCAACGGCAGACGTGTCGCCCACTGCCCTTTGGCGGGCTTCATTGAGCGAGATCACCATCGACGGCATTGCACTACACTGGGAGCAGCGCGGGGAGGGCCCCGCGCTGCTTTGCGTGCACGGCTTCGCCCAGTCCTCATACGTCTGGCGCTATCTTGTACGGGGCCTGGAGGGATACCGTGTCATCACCGTTGACCTCAAGGGCTTCGGGGCTTCGGACAAGCCCTGCGACGGCAAGTACGGCCCGCTGGATCAGGCCGAACTGCTGGCCCGCTTCATCCACGAGCTGGAGCTGCGCGACTTCGTCCTCATCGGCCACAGCTTCGGGGGCGCGGTGTGCCTGCAGGTGGCCACGCGTCCGGAGGTACTCCTACGCGGCCTGGTTCTGATGGACAGCGCCGCTTTGCCCCAGCCTCTGCCGTACTTCATGCGACTGCTCTGTCCCCGCCTCCTGGGCGAGGCTGTGGTCGGTCTGT
>CAYRFY010000347.1:3021-8480 GCA_964423635.1 uncultured Armatimonadia bacterium
CGCCGCTGGGGCCGAGCGCGCGCCTGGGCATGTTGCTGGCCTACTGGAACAGGGGCGCGGCCACGCGGGACGCGGCCCGAGAGTACGCAAACGCCACGGCCCGGCCCGGCGGCCGCCGGGCGATGCTGGCCACCGCCCGCCAGATGCTCCCGAGTGACTGGGACGCCTTCACCGCCGGATACCCACAGATCAGCGTTCCCACGCTCATCGTCTGGGGCCGCAATGACCCCATCGTGCCCGTGGGCGTCGGCGAGCGACTGGCTCAGATCATCCCCGGGGCGCGCCTGGCAGTGATCGACCGCTGTGGGCACTGCCCGCAGGAGGAGCGTCCGGAGCAGACCCTCGAGCTACTCCGGCCGTTCCTCGACAGCCTCTTCTTTGCCCGGGCGCCTCATGCGCCATCGCCCTCTTCCGAGGTCAGTGAATGAACACGCTCTTGCTGGCGATCTTCTGGACCATGCAGGTCGTTGCCAATCTGTTCTTCAAGTACGGAAGCGGCGAACAGAGCCCAAAGGTGGCGTGCTTCATCTTGGGCAACGTGTTCGGCGCCTCGAGCATCTGGTTCATGATGAAGCTGTACGGGAGGATGAATCCGAACCTGGCCATGGCGCTGGCGGGCGGAGGCTCGTTTCTGTGTGTGCAGATAGCCCTGTCGGCGGTATTCCACTCGCGCCCGACGCAATTGCAGTGGTTGGGCTTCGCCGCCGTGGCCGTGGGTATGGCGGTCGCGTCGGTGGCGGGGAAACCGGAGGGGGAGTGATGGGGAACGGCGGACGACCGTGGCGCGGAACGGCCACGGCGCCTCACCCCCCGGCCCTGCGGGCAGCCCCCCTCTCCCTTACTCGCCGACACGACCGGCGAGACGGGACGAGGGGGGCCGGTTCCTGAGCGCAGAACCATCACAAAAGGGGTGAACCCACCCGACCGACGACGGACACCGGACGCTAGCCACCGCCGTTGGCCGTCGCCTTTGGCCGGGCACTCTCCAGGCCTTTCGCAACACACCCCGGGAAACCACCGTGCCCGCGGGGCTCCAGGCCCGCAGCCGTCAGCCGTTGGCCATCGCCGTTGGCCGGGCACTTTCCAGGCCTTTGGCAACACACCCCGGGAAACCACCGTGCCCGCGGGGCTCCAGGCCCGCAGCCGTTAGCCGTCAGCCGTCGCCGTTGGCCGTCAGCCGTTAGCGACGCAGAAGTGGAGATGGATCCGGCCAATGGCGCAGGGATGCGGGCCGCCGAGGTAGAGGGGCTACGGCGCGGCCTCCACCCCCATCAGCTCCGCCGCGTTGGTGTAGCCGATCCTGCCGAGGGCCTCTTCTGTCGCTCCGGCCTGGCGCAGGAAGCGCACGAAGGCGTCCACGCCGGGCGGGAAGGGGTTTTCTTCCGCCTTGATGTCGAACACCGTGCCGTAGGGCTGGAAGGGCGGTCCGATGCGGGTGGTCCAGTCCGTTCCCGCCAGGAGGCGGTTCGTCGGCACCTCCCGCAGCGTGCGGGCGAGTGCGGGGCAGTGGAAGTCGCGAATCTCCACCCAGAAATTGTCGGGGAAGCGCTCGAAGACTCCGCCCAGTGTATCGAGGAACATATCGGCCCAGGAGACGAAGGCCGGCGTAGGGCCGCAGCCGATGGCATGGGCGAGGATGTACTTGACCCCCGGCACACGATCGGCGACGCGGAGAAGGTCGCGCATGTGGTGCATGCCGTCGGTGGAGCCGGTGTGATCCTTGTGCCAGTAGGTGCCCAGATGCACCTGCACCGGCACGCCGTAGCTCTCGGCCCGGAGCAGCAGCGGCTCCACCTCATCGCTGTCCATCTCATAGTCCATCATGTATTGCAGCATCTCCCCCAGCATCACGAAGCCCCAGCGCTCGAAGCAAAGCTCCATGGCCTGCAGCGATTCTCGGGGGAAGTGCGGGTTGACACAGCAGGCCCCGTAGAGCTTGCCCGGTGCGCGGCTCACCAACTCGTGGACGAAGCGGTTGGCCTCCAGGACGCCCTCCGCACTCTGGATCATCTTGCTGAAGTACGGCCCGTCGCAACTGACGACGAAGCGTAGGTCGGCGTCCGGTACGTCGAGGACCGTCAGCAGGTCCTGGAGCATGTTGTGGCGCACCGAGCCGTCGGGGCCGATGTCGCTGACGTGGATGTGGGTGTCCAGCCAGGGGCGTTTCTCTGGGCTCATGTGAGGCGTGCTCCCTGCAGTCGGTGGTACCGTGCGCCGGGCCTGGAGAAGTCCGGTCGAAAAGCGGGCTCTGCCGTGAGGATGTCATCCTGGAGTGTCTGCGTCACAAGTCCGGGCGGGGCAAGCTCGAGCGTGTGCCGCTTGGGCGAAGGACCTCGCTATATGCCGAGAAATCCTTCGAGCTGCCCTTGCCGAGAGCGGACGCTCCCAGAATGACACTCCCATGCGAATGTGGGCTTCTCGGCCGCGCTTCTACAGCCTGCCCGCCTGCTGCAAGTAATCGTATTCGTAGGGCCAGTGCTCGCGCATGGCGGTGATGAGCAGTTTCATGCGCTCCGCGTGTGCCGCGCGCTCGGGCTCCTGCTCGGCCATGGTCTCCTTGCCCCGAGCCGCGGCCACCAGTCGGCCACCGAGCTCTTCGGCCCTCTTCAGCGCCGCTGCGGCCGCATCTTTGTCCATGAGCTCCCCGGCCTCCACGCCGATGCTCCCCACCGTGCGGCAGCCCAGGCTGCGGGCGAACCGCTGGATGTAGGTCTCCACTTCCTCACAGCCACCACCCCCGGCGGTCACCACTGCGGCCGCGTATTTCCCCTCCAGGGCCATCAGGTGCACCGGTCCGCAGCAGCGGTCGAACAGGGCCTTGAGCTGAGCGCTGACGCTGACGATGTAGTTCGGACTGGCCAGCACGAGCATGTCCGCCTCGCGCATGGCGGCCCAGAGCGCCCGGAAGTCGTCCTTTTGGGCGCAGACGCCCGTCCTGTGACAGGCGTCACAGGCCACGCAGGGGTTGATGGTCAGCTCGGAGAGGGACCGCACCACGACCTCGGCGCCGGCCTCCCGAGCCCCCCGCAGGACGGCTTCCAGTACCTGTCCCGTGTTCCCGTGCATGCCCCGCGGGCTCCCGATGATGGCAAGTAGCTTCATGGCGTCACTTCCGATTTCCTGGCCTCAGGTGACGGGCACCTGCGATGGCGTGTGGTTGACCCTGCGGCACACAGTATAGTCCCGAGCTGGCAGTACCTCAACAGGGCCGGGCCACTGATCAGAGAGCAAAGCTATTCCCGGCGGACCGCGATCGTCTGTGCACCGTGGGGGCTCGGTGTAGACACCGACCCGCGAGATCACGATAGAGACCAGATAGAGGTGAAGGCTCGCTAATATGGAATGAAAAGGTGATAGTAAGCCGCGCGCATCGGCTTTCGGCGGCGCAACCGCGACCCGACCGCCCTTCTTCTTCCAGAGGGGACGGTGCCCGCCGGAGGTCCGAGCCCGCCGAGACGCTCCTGGTGGGAGACTCCGCGCACATGGCCGGTACCGATGTGGGCATGTTCGCTTGGGGCAATGTCTGCTGCGACGGCAGCTACTCCACCTCGCCTCTGGACGGGATCGGCGCCAACGGGGCGGCGGTGGACGACGGTGTAGCGGCAAGGCCTAACGGGGGCGAAAACCACGCCTACGCAGACGGCCATGTGAAGTGGAACGCGTCACGTTCCACCTACGGCCAGATCTCTACCATGGTGCGGGTCGCCAAGTAGGGCGTCGGTCCGGCCTCCGCGGCCAGGCACGGTTGCCAGACACCACCAAGACCGCGACGCCAAGAACCTTGCGGCCTTGTGAGCGTCTGCAGGTTCATAGTGGCTCGTGCGGGTCTCCGCCGCCGGGCCAAGAAACGCCGCAATGGTGGCGTAACCACCCTTGGCGACTGCCGGGAGGTCTGAGACCATGAGACGAGCTGTGTTGATGTCGGTTGCGTGTCTGGCTGTCCTGTTGGTGGGAATCTCCGTAGGGAACTGCCAGGCTCCACCCGGAACACCCGGCGCGGATGGCGGTCAGGCCGGGCCCCGACCGGGCATGGCACCGCGTCCGGGCATGGGGATGGGCATGCCTCCCATGGGCCCGGAGGCCATGCGCATGATGATGCGGGGGCAGCAGGTGCCGGCCATTGCCGTGGCCGATGGATTTGTGTTCGTGGTCTACGGCGACATGCTGTACCAGTTCACCGTGGATGGGCTGCGGGAAGTGGCCAAGGCCCAGCTCTCCGGTCCGGAGGGCCAGCGCGGTGACCGCGAGAGACGCGATCGGCGTGACAGGCGCGGCACACGTGTCAATCCCGAGGGAGCCCCGGGCGGCGGTGGAGCCGGCGGGGTACAGGGCGAAGCCGGCGGGGCGGCAGGTGGCCCCGGTCTACCCAACCCGGAGCCCTGAGCGCGCCGTGCCCAGCAGTCAACCGGCGAGGAGGTCGCGATAGCGGCCTCCTCGCTTGGGTTCTGCCCCATCGACGGCGGCGGCAGGCGCTGCCGTGCGGTGTGGCGAAGTACCCTGTGGTTTCGTGCGTGGCGGCGCGGAGCACATGGTGGGAGTCTTGCGGGATGGACTTGAGAGCAGGAACCTGCGGCTGGGCCTTTGATGACTGGAAGGCAACCTTCTACCCCGACGGCGTCCAGGACGATCTGGGCTACTACTCGTCGGTATTCCGCGTGGTGGAGATCGACAGCACCTGGTACCGCATCCCGGCGGCCAAGACCGTGAGAAGCTGGCGGCAGCGCACGCCGGAGGGGTTCCTGTTTTGCCCCAAGCTCTCCGGTGAGATCACCCACGAGCGGCTGCTTGTGGATGTAGAGGAACCGCTGCAGCGCTTCCTGGATACGATCGGCCTCCTGGGCGACAAGCTGGGGCCGATTGTCGTTCAGCTCTCGCCGCAGTTCCGGGCCGACCAATTGCCGCGGCTCGAGGGCTTCCTCCACGCGCTGCCCGGCCCCAACCGCTATGCGGTGGAGTTCCGCCACCGCACCTGGCTGCAAGAACCCCGCGCTCTGGAGGTTCTCCGCGAGCTGGGGATGGCCGCGGTCATGGCCCACCACCCGTGGTACCCACGGATAGAGGAGATCACGGCGCCCTTCGCCTACATACGCCTGCTGGGCAGGCGCGGCGTGTTCCCGGATTTCTCGCGGATCCATGGGCCGAAGGACGAGGCCCTGGCGCACTGGGCCCAGGTCATCACCGGCACCACCGACCGCACCGAGCAGGTCTTCGTGCTGGTGAACAATCAGTTCGAGGGGCACAGCCCGCGCTCGGTGCAACGTCTCCTGGCGCTGCTGGCCCCGGAGTTGGTGCCACACGTGCCGGACGCGCGGGCTTCGGGACCGGCGCAGTTGAACCTGCTAGAGGATGACTGAATAAGACCCACGTTGCCGACGGCCCGGCCGTCACCCGAACCGCGGGCTACAAACTCACATTCAGAACTCCTGACACGCAGCAGTTGCGGGATGTCTGTCTTCGTC
>CAYRFY010000348.1:0-6160 GCA_964423635.1 uncultured Armatimonadia bacterium
CGTATCGCGGAGTACAAGCGGCTCGGAGAGACGCCGAGAGGGGGCGGGCCCGAAGGGCCGGGGGTGAGGCGCCGTTAGCCGTAGCTGTTCATGGCTCCCGCAGGGCGAGACAGGAGAGAACACCTAAGTGCCGCCAGCCGTTGCGCCGCACCCCGTGCCCCCGTTCAGACCCCCAACGTCTTCAGGTGCTCGCGGCTGATCCTGCAGGCCTCGCCGGGCGCGAGCTGAGACTGATCTTGCTCGTAGACGATCCACTGCGGGTCATGACGCACTGCGGCGGCCAGCGCGCCTGCCAGATCCACGGTGCCCTCGCCCAGCTCGCTGAAGGTGTACGGCCCGGGAGCTACCGAGCCACCGGCGGTGTAGGGGCCGTCCTTGAAGTGATAGTAGCCCACACGATCGCCATAGCGGTCGATGAACTCCGCCGGGTCTTCGCCCCCCACCGTCACCCAGTACACGTCCACGTTCAGCTTTACAAACTCCGGGTCCGTGAGCGCGCACAGCTTGTGGATGCCCTTCTCTCCGTCAAAGGTCTGGAACTCCCAGGCGTGGTTGTGGTAGCAGAAGGTCAGGCCACTGCCGTGGCACTTGCGTCCGAAGGCATTGAACGCCTGGGCACTGTCGATGTACGGTGCGATGCCCTCACCGGGTGCGACGCCGGAGCAGATGATGAACCCGCAGTCCATCTGCCCACAGAACTCGATGGCCTTGTCCTGCCAGTCGGGGTCCGTGACTTGCGCGTACCCGCCGTGGATCCCGGACAGTCTGAGGCCCGTGTCGCCAAAGGCCCCGCGCACCTGACTGAGGGGTGCGTCCACGAAGTTCGTGCCGATCTCCGCCCCGTCATAGCCGGCGTCTCGCAGCTCCTTGAGCACTCCCGACAGGTCATCGTTCTGCCTGCCGCCATAGACGATGAGTTGTGCCGATACCGCGATCTGCGGCATGGTGATGCCTCCATCCAGCATGAGTATTGGGGTCGAGCAAGGTGTCGGTTCGCCGCGGGGACGCGGGTACCTCTTGGAAGCCGAAGCCGCTCAAAATGGGGACGAAGTGCGCCGAACCGGCCATCTCGGGCGCGTCCTGTGCCCGTTTCGGCGCTTCCGCGGGCCTTTGTAAGCGTGACCGAAAAGCCGGCGTTCGCCGGGGAGTGTCATTGTGAAGGTCTCCGTTCCCCGGGGAAAGCAACTCGAAAAGTCTCCATCCGTGTAGCGAGGTCCGCGCAACCGGCACTTGCGACGCCGGCGCTGCAGGATGACATGAGACGCGTCATCCGGGCTTTTGGGTCGCACCTTCGGGGCGCTCGCGCGGAGGGCTCAGGGGCAGCCTCGGCGCTTGGCGCCTCGTGTCCCGAGGGTGGCCTGCCATCTGCCCGGGAAACGTCGGAGCCCCTGCTCGCCGGCGCCTGAGCGATCGGTCGCGGTCTCGCCATTCACCGGCCGCAAGGAACGGGGAAGGTGTGTGGGGAAACGCGACGAATAGCCAATGCAATCTTTCCGCGTCCTGCGGGGGGTGTTTTTCGAACCTTGCACAGTCGTCGAAAGGGAGGAAGACGGATGACAATGTGGAGAGCGGTACTCGTCGGGTGTACGCTCGTGGCCCTGGTGCTGGGTGTGGCGACGCTTGTTGGCTGCCCCAAATCGCCGGAGCCGGAGAGTCAGCCGCCCGAGGGCGGGATGACCGGCCTGCCGGGCTACGGGGAGAGCGAAGGAGGGCCTGCGGGAGAGGGCGGCGCGGCGCCGACGGGTGAGCCGGTCAAGATCGGCGCGATCTTCGGCGTCACAGGAGGAGCAGCGCCCCTTGGCGAGCCGGAGAAGCGGGCGGCGGAGATGATCGAGGAGCAGATCAACGCGGCCGGCGGCGTGTTGGGTCGGCCCTTGGACATCATCATCAAGGACGACAAGAGCGAGACCAATGAAGCCGTCCTGGCCTGCACCGATCTGATTGAGACCGAGAAGGTGGTGGCCATCGTCGGCCCCAGCACCACGCCCAATACGATGGCGATCAAGGACAAGTGCGAGGAATCTAAGGTGCCTTTGGTCTCCTGCGCCGCCGGGAAGACCATCACCGAGCCGCTGGCTTCTTTCGTGTTCGCCGTGCCGCAGACCGATCTGCTCGCCGTGGCCAAGATCGTCAAGTACCTGCAGGCCGAGAAGATGACCAAGGTTGCCATCATCTGTGACGGCAACCCCTACGGTGACAGCGGCCGCCAGCAGATGGAGAAGCAGTTCCCCGCGGCCGGCATCGAGATCCTGGCCTCGGAGCAGTTCGGCACCAACGATACCGACATGACGCCCCAGCTCACGAAGATCAAGAAGCTCGAGCCCGGAGCCGTGGTCTGCTGGGGAACCAACCCCGGGCCCGCCCACGTCGCCATCGGCATGAAGAAGCTGGGCATGGCCATGCCCCTTATCCAGAGCCATGGTGTGGCCAATGCCGCGTTCCTGGAGCTGGCCAAGGAAGCCGCCGAGGGGGTCCAGCTTCCGGCCGGCCGCCTCATCGTCGTGGACCAGTTGCCCGAGGGTGGAGAGCAAAAGGACGTCCTGACCAAGTTCGCCGCGGATTTCAAGGAGAAGTTCTCCAAGGATGCCGACACCTTCGCCGGCCACGCCTATGACTCTTTGCATATCGTCATCAAGGCCATCGAGGCGGCGGGCAAGGACGACCGCGAGGCCGTGCGCGATGCTATCGAGAAGACCTCGGGCTTTGTAGGCACCGCCGGCACCTTCAACTACAGCCCCACCGATCACAACGGCCTTACCGAGGATGCATTTGTGTGGGTCAAGGTGGAAGGCAACAAGTGGACGCTGGTTGAGTAGGCCATCGCGCGCGAACCTGCGCTGCGGCCTGCCACCGGCCACGGGCATTCGCCGGCCCCCATCCACCGTCCGGGGGCCGGCGGCTACCCCTGCCGCTGTCGCCATGCATCCGGCCCGCCGCCGGGCCGGACGAACGCACTGCACCTGACCACCCACTCAAAGGCGGAAGACCCACTCAATGAGCCTGTCAGATACCCTGCTGCAACTGGCCCTCTCCGGCATCGCCCTCGGTACGGTGTACGGCATTGTGGGCCTCGGCTTCACCATCATCTACAATGCCACCGGTGTCATCAACTTCGCCCAGGGCGAGTTCGTGATGCTCGGCGGCCTGATCGCCGTCACGCTGGCCCACTTCCATGTGCCCCCCATCGCCTCGGCCCTGATCGCCGGCATCCTCGTGGCTCTCGTGGGCATCCTGCTGGAGCGGCTGGCGATCCGTCCGGTCAGCCGCCGTTCCGTGATGGCGATGATCACCGTCACCATCGGGGCCTCCATGGCACTGAGGGGGCTGGCTCTGGCCCTGTGGGGTCCCAATGCCCAGGCCCTGGATTCCTTCTCCGGCGATACCCCCATCGCCGTGGCAGGCGCCGCCCTGGCGCCCCAGGAGCTGTGGGTCGTCGGCACCGCCCTGCTGATCGTGGTGGCTACGCAGCTCTTCTTCAACCTCACCGTGGTGGGCAAGGCCATGAGGGCCTGCGCCATCAACAGAGTGGCGGCCCAGCTCGCCGGTATCGGCGTGGAGCGCATGACGCTTTTGGCCTTCGGCCTCAGTGCCGGGATGAGCGGTGTCGCCGGGGTCGTCCTGGCGCCGCTGACCATGGTCTCCTGCAGCTCTGGCACCCCTCTGGCCGTCAAGGGCTTCTGCGCCGCCATCGTCGGGGGCCTGGGCAACGGCGTGGGTGCCGTGGCGGGCGGGGTGCTGCTGGGGGTCCTGGAGTCAATGGGGGCGGGCCTTGTCAGCTCGGGCTACAAGAACGCCTTCGCCTTCCTGGTCTTGCTCCTGGTCCTGTTTCTGCGCCCCAGCGGGCTGTTTGCTCGCAAGTCCGCGGAGGGGCTGTAGAAGCCCATATGGGCGGACTTGCCGACGTCTGAGACACGTTCTGAGACCGTGACGAAGTCGTTGGGCGTGCTCCCTCCCCGCCCGCGGGAGGGCCGGGGTGGGGTCCCGGCCGTTGCGGACCGCCGGCCCTACGGCGCCCCCCTCAATCCCCCCGCAGGCGGGGGGAGGCGCGACGCAGCGCCTCACCGCAAGCATATGCGGGGGATGAGGCGACGTGAGTAGCCACTTTGCCCGAACCTGCATAGGCTGAGTTTCCAGCCCGGCTCGGCGTCCCGCCCTGCGGGATCGGCCGTGGCACCGACCCGAGGCGATCCTCCGCGCCGTGCTCGGAAGTCTGGGGCGGAGCTTCGCTGGAGGGTCTTGGGCCACCCCTGAGGGCGTCCGAGGCCGGCCGCGGGCCCTGGGCCGGCCGTTGCTCGGCGAGAGCTCAACGTGGACCCGCCCGCCTGCGCGGGTAGCAAAGCACACAGACACCTATTCCGCGGCCGCCCCCGGGCAGGTCGCGCTCGGTTTCCAACACTATGCTCAATGTTCTGAGGCGTGCCGCCCCCCTGCTGCTATTGCTCGTGGCCGTGGCGTTGTTTCCTCTAGTCGCCCGCAGCCACTATCTGCAGCAACTGGGGGTCCTAATCGGTCTGTACTCGATGGTCACCATCGGCCTGAGCCTGCTCATGGGTTATGCCGGACAGGCTTCGCTGGGGCAGGCGGCGTTCTTCGGCCTCGGTGCCTACGCCTCGGCGGTGCTGAGCACCAAGGCCGGCCTCAATCCCTGGCTGGCGATGCTCATCGGTATCGCCATCACCTGCACGGTGGCGGCACTCGTGGGCCGGCCGACGCTCAAGCTCCACGGCCACTATCTGGCCATGGCCACGCTGGGCTTCGGCATCATCGTGCAGGTGTTCTTCCACGAGGCCAAGCCGATCACCGAGGGCTTCGGGGGGATCGCCTCGATCCCCAGGCTCGCCATCGGAGGCCTGGTCTTCAAAGGCGACATGCTCAACTTCTACCTCGCCTGGGCCGGCACCGCCGCCTGTCTGGCCGTCGGGCTCAATGTGGTAGAATCCCGCGTCGGCCGGGCCATGCGGGCTATCCACGACAGCGAGATCGCGGCCTCCGCCTGCGGCGTGGATGTGGCCCGCTACAAGGTGCAGGTCTTTGTCCTCGGCGCCGGGTTCGCCTCCTTAGCCGGCAGCATCTACGCCCACTACATCACCTTCGTCAGCCCCGAGCCCTTCGGGCTCATGTTCTCGGTACAGCTTCTGGTGATGGTGATCGTCGGCGGAGCCCGGAGCCTGTGGGGCGCCGTGCTGGGAGCGGCTCTGATGACGGCTCTTGGCCAGCAGATCGAGAAGATCGAGCTCATCCGCGATCTCAGCGTGCTCGTCTACGGGACCCTCCTGATGCTGTTTGTTATCTTCATGCCCGACGGCCTGGCCGGCCTGGTCCGGCGTGGCTGGGGCCTGCTGCCGTGGACCGGGCCCGGGAGGGACGCGCATGTCTGACATCGTCCTGAAGGTGGAAGAGGTCACCAAGAGCTTCGGCGGCGTTACGGCCCTTGACCGCGTCTCTTTCGAGATCCGCCGGGGTGAGGTGCTGGCCATCATCGGCCCCAATGGGGCGGGGAAGACTACGCTGTTCAATATGGTCTCCCGCGTCTTCCCGGTCACCTCGGGCCACATCAGCTTCCACGGTCGTGACATCACCCGCGCGGCGCCCCATGCCATCGCCCGGGCCGGCATCGCCCGCACCTTTCAGAACCTCCAGGTCTTCGGGCAGATGACCGTTCTGGAGAACGTCCTGGTTGGCTGTCACACCGGGGGCCGGGCCGGCTTCTGGTCCGCCGCCCTGCGTCTCCCAGCGGCCCGCACCGAGGAAGCCGTGCTGCGAGCGCGGGCGCTGGACATGCTGGAAGTGGTCGGCCTCACCGACCGCGCCCACGACCACGCCGCCGTTCTCTCCGTCGGCCAGCAGCGCATGCTCGAGCTGGCCAGAGCCCTGGCCATGGCTCCGGACATCGTCCTGCTTGACGAGCCCGCGGCCGGGCTCAATACCCGCGAGACCGCCGCGCTTTCCGAGATGGTCGTCCGTGTGCGCAATGATTTCGGCGTCACCGTCGGCCTCATCGAGCACGACATGAGCCTGGTCATGGGTATCTCCGATCGCGTGGTCGTGCTGGAATACGGCTCCAAGATCGCCGAGGGCACGCCCTCCGAGGTGCAGCAGAATCCCAAGGTGATCGCGGCGTACCTGGGAGAAGACGAAGGACCGTAACGACCGTGGCGCG
>CAYRFY010000348.1:6260-8469 GCA_964423635.1 uncultured Armatimonadia bacterium
CGGCGGGAATACAGCACGATACTATTGGCGGGCAAAGATCATGTCGACACTACTGCGACTTGCCAGCGTCAACGCCTTCCACGGGCCCCTGCATGCCCTCAAGTCGGTCTCGCTGCACGTAGACCGTGGCGAGATCGTGGCGCTGCTGGGGGCCAATGGGGCCGGGAAGAGCACCACCCTCAACACCATCTGCGGCCTGGTGAGCGCCCGGGACGGCACCATCGAGTACGAGGGCAAGGACATCTCCTCCATCGGGCCCGCACCCATCGTCTCGGCGGGCCTGACCCAGGTGCCCGAGGGGCGCCAGATCTTCGGCGAGCTTTCGGTGCGCGACAATCTCCTGATGGGCGCCTATCTGCGTCTGCGCCGTAGGGACGGCAAGGCCGTGGCCGCGGATATCGACCAGGCCGTGCAGATGTTCCCGATCCTGGGTGAGCGCATGAGCCAGCGCGCCGGTACCCTCAGCGGCGGGCAGCAGCAGATGCTGGCCATCGCTCGCGCCCTCATGTCTCGTCCGCGCATGCTTCTTCTGGATGAGCCCTCCATGGGTCTTGCCCCTCTGATCGTCAAGGATATCCTGCGCGTGGTCTCCGACCTTCGCGAGACGGATGGAGCCACCGTTCTCCTGGTCGAGCAAAACGCCGCCGCGGCTCTGAAGATCGCGGATCGCGGGTACGTCATGGAGACCGGACGCATCGTCCTGGAAGGCTCGTCGGATGATCTCTCCCGCGACCGCGAGGTGCGCCGGGCCTACCTGGGCAAAGACTACGACGAGATCTAGCCCTACCTCAGGGGCTCCGCATTCAAGGAGGTCCACAGCACGTGGAACACGCCATCTGGAACCCCCAATTTGAGACCATGCCCCGCCGCGAGATCGAGCAACTGCAGCTTGAGAGGCTGCAGGCCACGGTCAACCGCGTGTTCCGCAATGTGCGGTTCTATGGTCAGATGTTCGAGCAAGAGAACCTGGTGCCCGAGGACTTCGGCACCTTCGAGGACCTCCGCAAGCTGCCCTTTACCACCAAGGCGGATCTACGCTCGGCCTATCCCTACTCCATGTTCGCCCTCCCACTGCGCGAGGTCGTGCGTATCCACGCCTCCTCGGGCACCACAGGGCACCCCACCGTCGTGGGCTACACCCGCAACGACCTGGCCCACTGGACCGAGCTGACCGCCCGCAATCTCGTGGCCGGCGGCGTTACCAAAGACGACGTGGTGCAGGTGTTCTTCGGCTACGGCCTGTTCTCCGGCGGCTTCGGCCTCCACCACGGAGCCGAGGCCATCGGTGCCTCGGTCATTCCCGTGTCCAGCGCCGACATCGAAAGCCAGGTCAAGGTGATGCAGGACTTCCGAACCACCGCCCTGATCGGGCTGCCCAGCTATGCTTTGCAGATCGCGCAGGCCGTCGAGGTGGGGGATGTCGACCCCAATTCCCTGTGTCTGCGAGTGGGGGTCTTCGGCGGCGAGCCGTGGTCCGAGGCCCGGAGAGACGAGATCGAGCAGCGGCTGCGCATCCGGGCCACCGACATCTATGGCCTGTCCGAGGTAGGGGGCCCCGGCGTCGCGGGCGAGTGTGAGTGCCGCTGCGGCCTGCACATATCCGAGGACCACTTCATCGTCGAGGTCATCAATCCCGAGAGCGGCGAGCCCGTCGCCGACGGCGAGCCGGGAGAGCTGGTCTTTACCACTGTGGCCAAGGAGGCGTTTCCGCTGCTGCGCTACCGCACCGGAGACGTGGCCTCCGTCACCAGGGAGCCCTGCGCCTGTGGCCGCACCTTCGCACGCATGTCCCGCATCCACAGACGCACCGATGACATGGTCATCATCCACGGTCAGAACATCCACCCCGAGGACATCGCGGCGGTCATCGCCGAGATTCCGGGAGTGGGCGGTGCCTTCCGCCTGATTGTCGATCGAGTCGCGGGTGAAGACACTCTCGAGGTGGAAGTCGAGCTTTCCAGCGACCTGGCCGACGACACGATCAGCGCCATCGAGCGCACCGACAACGAGCTCACCGAGCGCTTGAGCCGCAGCCTCGGCTTCGAGTTGCAGGTGCGCCTCACCGAGCCGAGGTCCCTGACCGCCAACGGAGAGAAGAGCGCCCAGGTGGTGGACCGCCGGTCGGTCTAGATGTGCGGCCGAGAACCCGGCCTGCGCCGGGAATGTCATTCTGAGAGCGTCCGCTCCCGGTAAGAGCAGCTCGAAGAAT
>CAYRFY010000349.1:0-7604 GCA_964423635.1 uncultured Armatimonadia bacterium
TCACGTCCTTTCCCACAGCTTAGCCCAGCGCACCGGGCGTCTCGCCCGCAGCCGTTGGCCGTCGTCGTCAGGTCCGCAGGACCGTCCGGCGCCGCGCAGCGGCGTCATCTAGCCGGGGGCGAGAGCCCCCGGAATATGCGCGCCCACCACGTCTGGCGCCCGAAGGGCGCTGGGACCCGCGCAGCGGGGCCACAAGGCCGGCACCGGCCGTACGGCTCCGCTGCGCGGCGCCAATGGCTCCCGCAGTGCGGGGCCAAACGGCCCGAGGCACGACGGCTGGCGGGCGTCACCCGGACCACGGTAAACACATACGTAGCGAGATAGCGAAGGATCTCACTGAATGCCAGGGGATTCTTCGAGCTGCTCCCTCCGGGAGCGGACGCTCTCAGAATGACACTCTTGGCGAAGGCGGGCTTCTCGGCCACGCCTCTAGAAGCTCGGTCTGGGCCTCGGCTGGGGCTGTGCTCCGTGCATGTCATCCTGAGCGTCAATCTCGCGAAGCGAGGTAGCGAGGGATCTCGCCATATCCCGAGCCATCCCGCGAGCCACTCCCTCCGGGAGCACACACTCCCACAATGACCGGAGCCAGCCCGGCCCGGATTATGTTAGTGTTTTTTAATGTTCAGCAGAGCCGTACTCCAGCGCGCGCGTTTGAGGTATAATGCTAGGCGCATACCGTTCATCCGCGCACACTGCATCGCGTCGCGGACGGGCATATCTCCAGTCGCAGAGGGGCGTGAACCATGAGACGTCGCGGTTTCACACTGATTGAGTTGTTGGTTGTTATCGCGATCATCGCGATCCTGGCGGCCATCCTGTTCCCGGTCTTCGCCAGAGCCCGCGAGAAGGCGCGCCAGGCGTCCTGTTCGAGCAATCTGAAGCAGCTCGAGCTCGGAGCCATCATGTATGCCACCGACTATGACCAACGGAACATGTACTCCGGTCTGAGCTCCGGCGGCGTCGCCGCCACCCCCAGCGGTCCCTACGATGGCAATGGCACCACGCGCTGGTGGTGGTTCGACATGTTGCAGCCCTACATCAAGAACAGACAGATCATCCTGTGCCCCAGCGATGACGGCGTCACGAGCTGCTGCGGCTTCCCGAACCGGTCCTATCAGCCGAACACCAACATGGCGGGCGTTGCCGAGGCCTCGGTTCAGAACCCGGCCGGCACCATCCATATCATCGAGTCGAAGCTGAACTACCAGGCCGTCAACACCGACCCCGGTAGCTACATCAACCAGAAGTTCCACAACAACGGTTGGAACATCGCCTTCGCCGATGGCCATGTGAAGTGGATGACCATCGACGGCGAGAACCTCTCCTGGAACGGGAGCACGTATCCGGGTCTGAAGCCCCAATGGTGGACTTTGGCCGCCGACTAGGCCTGGTCCCGCCGTGGAGTTTCGTATCCCATGACCAAGGCCCCCACCCCTCGGGTGGGGGCCTGTCGCGTTCTGGGGCCATGAGTCGCGCGGCCTCCCGGGCGCGGCCCCAAGACCCCGGCGCGACGCGGTCGTGGCGAGTCTTATCAAGTTCACCAAATAGGTGGCATTCGGGGAAGGAGTTCGTCTCTTCGCTCCGAATAACAGTTTCGGTGACGTCACAATACGAGGAGGGTGAGCCCCGATGAGGATCGGTATGTGGGTGGCCGGGCTGAGTCTGGTTGTGGCGATGGGGGGTGCCTGTGCGGCGGGCTTCGAGGGTACCGTGGTGACTTTGGCCGACGATACCTCAATGCTGGTGAAGCTGAACGTGCCGCACACGGAGATGAAGGAAGCTCTTGGCGCCGGCGGGTTCCCCGAGCCGGGCGGACTGTTGGACGGACCGGGGTTGCGCACCCAGTATTACGACAATGACCTGCTGCTTCTGCTGCCTGACCGAGAGGCCACCGAGGTGGAGGTAGCGGGCCGGCGGTCGCGGGTGATGGCCGCCCTTGTGCTCTTTCCGAAGCCCGACGGTTTCGAGCATCGCTGGCCCCTTCTGAACCAGGCGGACTGGGGAGTGTACTATCTGGTGACCGGTGAGTACGGAGGGCACCCCTCGGGCTTCCTGGTCACCGCCGCACGACCCCACAAGGCCGTCCCGATACGCACGCGCCTCCCCGAGTGGGGCAGTGTGCCCGGGGCCATGATCGGGCAGGGCGAGGTCCACCCGTATGTCACGCAGATCGGGCGAGGTTGCGTATTCGGAGTGGGGCTCGTGGCCGGAGAGCGGATCGTGACCTGCGATCTGGTGAGGTAGACCTGGAGGTGCGGCCGGGAAGTCCGCGTTCGCATGGGAGTGTCGTTCTGAGAGCGTCCGCTCCCGGCAAGGGCAGCTCGAGGAATGCCCCGGCATTCAGTGAGATCCTTCGCACAAGCGACGCTTCCGACGCCGGCGCTCCAGGATGACACTAGAGGCCAGACACGCAAAAAGCCCGCCGTCTTCGGCGGGCTTCATTCTTTCTTCCTGGCGGAGAGGGAGGGATTCGAACCCCCGGTGCTTTCGCACAACGGTTTTCAAGACCGCCGCCATCGACCACTCGGCCACCTCTCCGCAGTATCCAGTATAGCCAATCGCCCCTGAGACAGTCAATACGGGGGCAAACGACGCCCTGTCTTCCCCGCAAGGCGATGGAATCGTGCTTCCCGGTCTTCGTCTCACGGCTCGGGCCAACGTCGCGAGGCTCTTGCCCGTACCCCGACGATCCTGCGGATCGTTTGGGGCCACCGCCGCCGGACCCCGTATCATCTGCAGCCTGTGACGCCACGGCTCGCTGGGCGCGACGCCCAGACTCTGTTCCATCCCCGGCATCCCACCCGGACCGCCGGAATCGCGTTTCACGCCGGGCAGGGGGCCGTTATGCCCCAGGCGAATCCATACTAGCGGTATTGCCCGGTGTCCCGGGCTTCCAATGGAGGTCTTCACATGCCGCTGTGCATCAATTGCGTTCATATAGCCCTATGGGTTCTCGTCTCATCGCCCGGTCTGTCGCAAGAGCCCGCGGCTCCCGTCGCCTTCTCCGACACCTTCTCCGCCGAGACCCTCCGGTGGCGGCCCCAGGGCCAGGGGCTGAAGGCCACGCTAGAGGCCAGCGATCTGGACGAAGACCAGATGCTCAAGCTGGACAACTCCGCCTCCGACTCCCAGGCTTTCGTGGGCATTGAGGTCGGTGAGCCCGGCGCGCTCATGGCGTTCTCCCTCATGGCCCGCGCGGAGGCGGGAACCAGCGCGCGGGTGGGTCTGCACCGCTACCAGGGCGCCATCCACTGGGAGGAGGTGCAGGACCACTGGCGGCGGGTGTCCTGGGAGGCCAGGGCTCATCAGACTGTGGCGATGTGGTATGTCGCGGTGGGTCCCGGCTCTGTGGCGTATGTAGATGCCGTCACGATCGCGCCGATAGAGCTGTCCGAGGCCGAGCGGGTCGCGCGACTGGCGGCGATCAGGGCCGCCTCAACCGAGAGCGCACTGGAGGCCTACCGGGCACTGGATCCTGTAGACCCGGCCCCGGGCAGTTGTCTCACCGTGGAGGGGCGCTTCCCGGTGGGGTTCTACACGGTGCGGCCGGTGGCGGGCCGCGACCTTGGGCTCGAGGGTATCTTCCGCGAGCTGGCCGAGGCGAAAGTCAATGTGCTGCACAACTCCGACTTCGAGGACTGGCCGGAGCACACCCCGCATTACCAGCGGCTCAACAGCGACGAGACCGCTCGCAGGTATCTGGACCTGGCCCACTCCCACGGCCTCCAGGTCCTCATGGGTTTCGACCGCATGATGGTGGTGAAGGGCGATGCCGCCGGTCTGCGGCGCAGAGCGAAGGCGCTCACCGACCATCCGGGGCTGTTCGGCTGGTATCTGATCGATGAGCCGAATCTACACGGCGCCGGGCCCCAAGTCACGCTGGCGGCGCGAGAGGCCGTACGCGACGCCGGGGACGGCCATCCGCTGACGGCCACTCTCTGCGACATCGACACCATCGACCGCTATGCCCCCTCTTTGGATGTGCTCATCACCGATGTGTACCCCGTGTCGACGGAGTGCCTCTTCTCCCTGGTGCCGCACATCGAGACGGCGCTGGCGGCCGCGGAGGGCCAAAAGCCCGTCTGGGCGGCCATCGGTGTGCACAACCACGACATGCACCGTATCGCCTGGGGCGGCATGGAGCATCTGCTCCCGGACCCGCGCCGGCCCACGGTGGATGAGGTGCGTTGCATGACGTACCTTGCCATTGCCCACGGCGCCGGAGGGATCCTGTTCTACGCCTACGATGCCTGGCGCTACGGGCAGATCTACGATGAGCCCGTGCTGTACGAGGGCGTGAAGGCCCTCAGCCGGGAGCTCGCCGACCTGAGCCCGTGGCTGGTGGGCGACTGCGTGGCCAAAGGAACGGTGGCGGGTGAGAGGGGAACGATGGTCAGCTATATTCTGCGGGGTCCGCACCAGGGGCAGTCGCTCCTTGTGGCCGTCAACGGCTTCGATGAGCCGTCCGGCCCCGTGCAGATCAGCGTGCCGGGAACAGACAGCGTGGCGGTGGAGCTGGGGCCGCAGGAGGTACTCGTGCGCAAAGTGCCGGCGACAGACTGAGCCGGGGGCCGCTTCACGGGGCCCGGAGATCAGGAGGCCGGCGCCGCAGGGGTGCCGTCCCGATCCACAGCCCGCGGCCCGCAGAGCCACTCCCGCACCGTCTGAATTACCGCCAGCACCACGGCCCACACACAGAGCGCCTGGGCCGCGCCGGACATCATGAAGGCCGTGTACAGCGAGCGGATCCCGGTCTGCGGGGCGATGGTGGCGGGGAGGGCCAACACCCAGTAGGCCAGCACGAAGAACACGATCAGCGCTCTGTCGGGCCCCTTCATCCCCGCATAGGCCCCCACCACCCATGCCGTCACCCCGACGGCGCCGGTCCCAATCCATCTCCAGTCCAATACCTGGCACAGCGAGACAATGTACGGCATGGGAAGGCCGACGTCCATCGCAGCCAGCCAGGCCACCAGCGCTGCGGCGGCCACCCCCAGCGGCAGGGCTCCGTAGCGCAGCCGGCGACTTCGCCATCCCACAATCGTCACGGCGAGGGCGATGCCGATCAGGGCATGCGGTGCGCGCCTGCCCGCCAGCATCGTCAGGGGCTCGCCGGCGAGGATCAGGTACATCCGCCACAGCATCCAGCGGTTGGAGCCCATGATCCAGCCCGGACCGACAAACACCAGGCGCACCGCCGCCATCAGCGCCGCCAGCGCGACTAGTACGCCCAGCGCGTGATGCCAGCGCCGGAATCGCCACCAGTAGAGAGCTCCGACCAGAGGGAAGACAACGAAGCCGGTCTCCTTGAAGCCGGCCGCCATGGCCGTGAACAGGACGGCCCACCACAGTCTGCCGCCCCAGGCCGCCCACAGTGCCGGCAGTACACACATGGCCAGCCAGACGTCGGGAGCGTAGATCCATGCGCCCACGTTCCGGAACCCATCGCCGTCCACGAGATCGTAGGCGCCGATCCCAAGGCCCATGTTGCACAGCACCACCGCCAGGCAGGCGACGAGGCCGCGGCCCGTAACCCTCTGCACCAGGAGGAACATCCACACCGCGCAGATCAGATGGCAGACGACGACCACCAGGAGGAACCGGTCGTGTTGCTCCCACCCGAAGACCCGCCACATCGACCAGAAGGCGTAGCTGGACAGCGGGCGCCAGAAGGGGTTGCAGCCGATCCATTGCCCGGTCCACCACTTGAGGGTGTCGCGGAGGCGCGGTGTCTCGTCAATGCCCTGCTTGAGCATGACGATGTCGCAGTCCTCCCGCCAATGGATGGACAGGTCCGGGGGCGTCAGGCTCGCGCGCAGCCCCGACTGCGCGCTGAAGACGGCGGAGAGAAGCGCGATCGTCAGGAGCACCGGGCGCGCCCAAGCCAGAGCCGCCAGGGTCTCCCAGAGGCCGACGGGTCGTACGGTCTCAGAAGTGTCGGCGTCCAACGCGGTCCTCCTCCGAACACCTTCCATACGACCCGCTTGTCCGCGGCCCGACCCCGGAGCGGGGCACAGAAACAAGACGCCTCCCGCAGGGGGAGGCGTCTTGCGGGTCTGCGAGAACCGACGGCCTAGCCGCCGGCGCTGGTGATCGTGAACTGCTTGGTCTCCACGACACGGTCGTTGTCGCCGAGTAGCTCGGCGGTCAGGGTGTACTTGGAGACCAGCATGGCGGCCAGATTGCGGGTCAGGTCCAGGTCCTTGGTCTTCCACACGCCATTGGCGTCGGTCGTCGCCGTGTCCGAGTCCAGGGTGTGCTTACCGAAGAGCTCGTAGGTGATGGCGACGCGAACCTTCGACCCCGGAGGCGCCAATCCCTCCACCGGGATCTTGGAGGAGCTCACGCGGCCGTCCTCCTGGGGCGTCGTGACGGTGAGGCCCTGGGGCAGGGGGTTGAAGTCCACGGTCGTGGTGGCGGCCATGGAGTGTACCCGATTGTCGTTGCCCACGAGGAATCCCGTGATGGTGACCCCGGTGGCCCTGTCCTGAGCCGTGACCTGATACTGACCGCGATACGTATTGGCCACCGCGATGGGCTGCATGGCGATGCGCTCGGCGCGATCGCCGATGGTGAAGTAGGCGCTCTTGCCCTTCTGGGCCACCTCCATGACGACGGTGAGCATGGCGCCGGTCATGAGCGGAGCGGTGGCGTCGTGCTTGACGGACTTGATGATGTTGGCCGCGGCCACCCGAAGGGTGAAGGCCGAGTCGAGCTTGGCCGTGTTCCCGGCCGTGTCGGCGATCTCGAAGCCGACGGTGTGGTTCCCCGCGGCCAGACCGGTGGCCTGATAGGAGGCGCTGGCGGCGGTAATCGTCGCCGCGGCCGTGACGTCTGTTCCATCAAGAGTGATCTTGACCGCCTTGGGATCCACGCCGCTGCCGTTGGTGTCGGCGTACGTGGCCTGGATGGTGGGCGCGGCGGTCTCGATGTTGGCCAGATTCGCCGGCGAGACGCCCAGGAAGGTGGGCGCAGTGGTGTCAACGGTCACCGTGTGACTGGCCACCGCCGGTTCCGCCTGCTTCCCATTCACCTCGAGATGTCCGGTGAGCGGGGCGTTGGTGGCATTCTCGCCGGCACGCACCTTGTAGACCAGACCGTAGACCCCGGTGTTGCCGCCCTCAGGCAGTTGGATGCCCTTGATGCTGTCGCCGATATCCACGGTCGCCTTGCCCCCCGGGGTCCCCAGCATCTGCATCCAGATGCTCTGCCCCTCTCTCACGGGCCGGCGCGCCCTTGTAGACAGCACGAAGATCTGCGGCGTCTCTTCCTGCACTCTCTCACCGACGCCTGTGATATCCACCACCAGCGCGGTAACCGCACGGTCCTCGGCGCCCAGGGCCAGCGTGACCTTGTCTCCTTTGCGCAGATAGCCCAGATTGTAGGCCGCCCCATCCTTAGTGGTCGCCTTGACATCAGCGGCCAGCGGGTAGCGGCTGCCGTCCTGCAGCACAATCTCGCCACCGCCCAGTGACTCCATGACGCCTGCTGCCTCCAGGCTCCCCGCGAGGCAGCGCACGACCCTGTCCTGTGCATCCAGGCCCAGTTCAACGGTGTCGCCGACCTTGATGCCGACCGGCGCCAGGATATAGCGCTTGTCGCCG
>CAYRFY010000349.1:7614-8459 GCA_964423635.1 uncultured Armatimonadia bacterium
GAGAGGCCGGACAACGAACATCAGCGGCGGGCCCTGGTAGAGCTGGACCAGGGTCCCCCTCACCACTCGAACCTCGGCCCCGGGGATCTCGATGGCCAAATCCGCGGTCAGAGTCCCGGAATCCCATCCCAACTGGCCCCCCAGGGCGCCCAGCAGTGTGTTCACATCCACATAGACGGCATTCCTCAATCTCAGAGGCGCGATGAAGAACTGCCCCCTCTGATCGCCGATGGTGTAGTTCGGCGAGTCGACCGTCATCTGCAGTCTGATGCCCGCCCGGTCAACGGTGATGTTCGAACCATTCGCGCTGGAAGTGATCTGCCCGCCGATGGCGGTGAACAGGTCGTTGACCTCCAGCAGAATGGTCCCCGCGCTCAGGAGCGGTGCGTTCGCCGTGGAAGCGAGGTGCTGTCCGTTGACGGTGACAAAGGGCGGTCCCGCCGCCCCGGCGCCCTGGTCATCGGCGGCGATGGCCGCCAGCGGACAGAGCATTACCACAGCGGCGAGCAGCGCCGCCGGTCTCAGTCTCTTGGCATATGGCATGCAGATCCCTCCGTACTGGAATGTTGTAACAAGACGCGACGACGCCCACCCGGGGCCGGGGATTGCCCTCTGCCGCCGCGCGTACACTATTCGTGTATACCCAGTCATCTGGTTCGCAAAGCCTGATTTGGGCAAAGGCGCCCCCCGAGGCTCCGCCGACGAGAGGTTCGGAGGCAATGTCGTCACATCCGCCGGGATGGGCAGGATGGCCCGGGCCCCGAGGCGCGCGGCCCGATGTGGACCGCACTCCGGAAGGGGTCTGTCAGGGCGTGGGGAGAGTGGTGGCGGACCAAAGCGGGCAG
>CAYRFY010000350.1:0-8448 GCA_964423635.1 uncultured Armatimonadia bacterium
GCCGGGGAGGTTCTTGGCCTCCCATACCCACAGGCAGACCACGTCCATGAACCGGGCAAACGACCGCCACAGCTCGTCCTCCAGCTCATGGGTGTACAGCACCGTCCACATCTTCAGGGACGGCTTGGCCGACTTCAGCGCCCCGTAGATCTCCGCATACTGTTCGGGCGTCGTGCCTTCCCTCTTCACGAGCCCCAGCATGTCATCGTGGAAGCCGCCGGTGATGTTGGGGTAGCGTGTGGCCAGCCGGCTCACCAGCGCCGCTTCGGCCCTCACCCTGTCGGGCGCGCCGTCCACCCATTGCTCGGCTCCCCCATTGGCGCTGTCCTTCCACTTCCACTTGGAGATGTCGCAGGTCACCTCTTCCAGCCCCGACAGCTTGCTCAGCGCCAGATCGTCGTTGGGGTGGAACATGTAGTTGGCCCTTGACAGGCCGAAGTAGGAGCAGCCGTCACCGATGCCGAAGATCGAGGGGTCCACCCCCGGATCGATCCCCTGCCCCTCCCAGACCCAGCCGATGTCCTCAAGCCGCATGGTCAAAGCCCCCTTGATGGGATACGAACAGAAGAAGAGCGGGAAGGCTCCCGGCCGCCCTTTCGCCGCCGCGACGACGCCGCCCTCCACATGCCCGTGTGGAGGTGACCGCGTCCGGTGGCCCCAACGACGAGCCTGCGCCGGGTGCCTCCTGGTGCCGCCGAGGGCCGAGGCCACGGCCTGTCATCGCCACCGGATCGGCGGCCAGGCATACCGGGCGCCGTCGATCACCTCGTCATAGAGTAGCTTGTGGCGGAAGGCGGTGCGCCGCTGATCGAAGACCCGCCCGCGCAGGGCGGCGTTGTGTCCCAGCGCCACCAGGTCGTGGGCCCCGTCCGCGCACTCCAGCGTCCGCCGAATGAGCTCCTCACCCGTGTCGCACAGGAAGCCACAGACGCCGTCGATCACCGTCTCGCGGATCCCCCCCCGCCTGGGCGCGATGACCGGCAGGCCCTTGCACAGTGCCTCCACCACCGCAATCCCGAAGGGCTCGGTCTCTACCGCGTGCACGCACAGGTCCAGGGCCTCGAGCATGTAGCTCACGTCATCCACCGCCCCGGGGAGCAAGACGCGCTTTTCCAGACCCGCGGCGGCGACCTGAGCCAGGAAGTCCTCCCTCCCCTCCTGGCCACCCATGAGCACCACGTGGATCCGTGGGTTCAGGCGCACCATCTCTAGATACAGCGCGAACATGCGGTCGCTGAGCTTGACCTTGTCCAGCCGCACCGCGGTGCCGACCAAGAAGGCGTCCTCGGGCACCCCCAGTTCCTTCCGGGCGGCGGCCCGCCGCCCGAGGTTCCGGAAGGCCTCCGGGTCGCTGCCGGGATAGATCGTCCGGTAGATACCGTGGCCGTTGCGTCGGGGATTGTAGGCCCGCTGGCAGTAGATGAGGTTGTGGGCGGCCAGGCAAATGCGGCTCACCGGCGGGCCGGGGGGGATCTCGTACTCCCCGTGCACGTGAGCGATCACCGGCACCCGCACGTGCTGTCGGCGCAGCTCCGGTAGCCAGGTGACGGGAGAGTGCACATCCAGAGCATCCGCCGGGTATTGCTCGAGCAGCTCTTGGCACCGCTCCGGGGCCGACTGCACGATGTTCACGCCCAGTGCCTCGAACTGCGCGGTATAGTGCTCCGGGGGATTGGCAGTCACGACGGTGAACTCGTGCTGAGCTCCGTGCAGATGGGCGCAGAGATTGAGGACGAAGCGCTCCACCCCACCGGCCACAAGCCAGTCCGTGATCTGCAGCACATGGCGCTTGCGGTGATGCTTGCGGTAGTAGTAGTCGCTGTTGCGCGACAGCTCAGAGTCCAGACCGGGAGAGGTCGGGTGCCACTGGTGATAGGCCACGGTGTCGGCGCTCGAGATGATGCGCCGCCCCAGCAGGTACAGGCGCATGCCCAGGTCAAGGTCCTCGTGACCGTAGCCGCCGAAGTTCTCGTCGAACAGGCCGGCTTCCAGGGCGTCCGCGCGGCGGCAGGAGGAATTGGCGGTGATGAACGGCACGATGCACGAGGAGGTGTTGATCCCGGGGAAGGCTCCGCTGCTGTGGCGAATCGCCTGCAGCCGCGAAACCCAGTCACCCACAGGGGGGCCGATGAGGGGCCTATCCAGCCGCCAGTGCCAGCCGCATACGGCGCAGGGCCCGAAGCGTCGATGGAGCTCCACATGGGATCGCAAGAGCCGCGGCGGGCAGAGCATCTCGGCATCAAGGAAGAGCAGCAGCTCGCCGCGGGCCGCAGTAACGCCGGCGTTGCGCGTGCGCGCCCGGTTCCTGTTGCCGTCCAGCCGGATGTACCGCACCGGTGCCCCGACCCGTGCACGGCGCACAACCTGCGCCGTGCCGTCGGTGGAGCTGTCGTCGACGACGATCACCTCGAAGCCGCCCTCCACCGGCTCCTGCTGGGCCAGGGTCAGCAGGCAGTTCTGCAGCAGCGGCCCCCTGTTGTGGGCCGCGATCACCACGCTCAGACAGGGCCCCGGCGTGACCGTCACACCCGCCGCCCCCGATGGCCGGGCCGCGGACCGGCGGAGCTGGGAAGGGCCTGTGCGTCGATCTGCGGCGTCTGGTCCACCTTCACCTCGGCCCACTCGCCACCGGCGGGGCGAGCACCGTCCCAGCGCAGTTCCCCGAACTCGGGCATGATCTCGTAAGGTCCAACGGGTACCGGACCGGACGAGGGCTCACGCACCACCGGAAGTCCGGGTTCCAGGGCCTCTCGGCTCAGCCCGAGAGCCGCCAGCAGTCGCGACTTCAGAGGCTCTTGGCCCAGCAGGTCGCAGATGCGGGCCGCGAGGGCCTCAGCATCTGTGAACTCCCCGGCCTCATCTCTCGTCTCGTTTTCCACAAGACTACCTCCCTCAACGCCGAAACAGGGGCTGTTTCGCAACGGTCAATTCCACGGGGCACCCGATTCCTCCTTCCGGCCCATGAAGGTGTTTTTTGACAACGCATCGAATCATCTATTGTCACGATGGCGGCTCAATACATAAGGAAGCGGGTGGGATGAGCATGGAACTCAACGATCCGGGAGCAGTGGGAGCGCCGCCGGGGTACCGGTTCACAGAAGACCAGGACGCAGGAGGTCCCGAAAGAGCGCTGGGAATCCCCTCCGGGTCTGATGTGGCCTATCTGCAGAGCATCGTCAATGCCACGGCGGAGGCGAACCTGCCGCTGCGCGAGGCGGTGGACGTGCTCTACATGGACGAGCTGTCACCGGATGAGGACGAAGGAGGAACCAGTCTGAGGGCCACCCCCGGGGGCGAGATCCCTCAGGGGCCCTACTACGCCAAGACGGTGCGGTTGAGCGTGGTAGCCCTGGACGCCGTCCGCCGCGGGCGGGGAGGCAAGTACGCCAGGGATCTGGCCGAGCAGGCCCGGGACTCATCGGCCTTCGAGGCGGGCCGAGTGCTGAGCGCAATCGCGACCCAGGCAGCGGCGGTCCACTGTCCCGTCCCGGTGACCGAGGTCACCCCCGACAGTCCGCTCAGGGATATCATATCCGCGGCCCGCGGGCTGCGAGAAACAGGCTACGGTGGACCACTGGAGTTGTTCCTGATCGGCGGGCTCGAGGGCTTCGAGACGCCGGACCTGGACTACCTGCAGTACTTCAAGATGGTGTTTCCGGGAGGCGTGCGGCCCCTGCCGAAGACTCCGCACACCGAGCTAAACTTCCAGGATGCCAGGGTGCTGGGGGCCGTGTTCGACCCCTCGGCGCGCGGCATCCGCCTGGACATCGGTGCCAACCTCCATCTGGCCTGGATGGGGTTCGGCAATGGG
This sequence comes from uncultured Armatimonadia bacterium, assembly GCA_964423635.1. Lineage (GTDB taxonomy): Bacteria > Armatimonadota > Zipacnadia > Zipacnadales > JABUFB01 > CAYRFY01. Next base: position 3,812 of record CAYRFY010000350.1, read on the forward strand.
ACCCATACCTTCTCGCTGGTGACGGCGGCCCGCGCAACCGTTGTCGTTCCTGAATCCATCCGCCTCCTGGTCGCGCCGTCCGAAAAGCCTGAAGCCGCGAGCTGACAGCCTCGTCACGGCGTAGTGACCACACGGGCCCCCGGCGCATGCCGGGGGCCCGCTGGATTGTGCGCTATTCGCATGGCTCCGCGCCGTCCCTCCCGCCGTCCCTCCCGCCGTTACGCCGCCTTGGCCCACGGGCCGTCCAGCCAGGGAAGCGGGGAGTCTATCTGCAAGGCCCCGCAGCCGCGGAGTTCGTCGGCGAGACGCTCCTGGCCGCTGGCGATCGCCAGACTCAGGGGCGTCTGGCCGCTATGGTCCTTGATGCAGGGGTCGGCGCCGGCCTGAAGCAGGAAGCGCACCACCTCCGGCCGCCGGGTGTGCACGGCCAGCATCAGCGCCGTCCGCCCCCTGCCGTCCACGGCGTTGGCGTCGGCCCCGCCGCGGATCAGCGCCAGGGAACTCTGGAACCATCCCTGCAGAGCCGCCTCGTGAAGCGGGGTCTTGTTCTCGAAATCGCGGCAGTCGGGATCGGCGCCGGCGTGCATCAAGAGCTTGGCCATGGCCACGTGGTCGGCGAAGGCGGCGTTGTGCAGCGGAGTCCTGCCCGCATTGTCCAGGGGTGCCGGATCGGCGCCGGCCAGCAGGACGGCGGCGGCGCAGAGCGTGTCGCCCTCGGAGGCCGCCAGATGCAGCGGCGTGGTGCCCTTGTCGTCTCGGCTGCCCGGGTCTGCTCCCGCGGCCAGCAGGACGCCCACCGTTCGCGCGTGTCCGTGGAGCACGGCGACGTGCAGGGGTGTGCGGTCGTGCTGGCTGCGGGCGTCCACCTCCGCTCCGGCTCTCAGTAGATCCTCGGCGGCCTGCGGAGTGTCCTGGGCCGCGGCGCGGTGAAGCGCCGTCCAGCGGTACGCCACGTCAACACCGTCGGCCAGAAGCGTCACAACCCGGCGATGGTCGTCGTGCGAGGCAAAGTCCTGCTGCATCCTGATCGCTCCAAGCGGCGGGGCGGTCCCGCAATGCTGTTACTACACAAACCCGTGGATGGGGCCGAGTTCAAAGACCTCCTCGACGCCGGCGGCGAGGGCCACGTCCAGAGCCGAGCGTCCGTCCAGGTCGACTGAGGTCGCGCTGGCGCCGGCTTCCAGCAGAAGACGTGCCACCTTCGTGTGTCCCTCGCATACCGCCCAGATCAGCGCGGTCGTTCCGCGGTCGTTGGCGGCGTTCACGTCCGCGCCACGATCGAGCAGTAGCCTCACCACCTCGACACGCCCTTCACTGGAGGCCCACAACAGTGGGGTGACGCCCAGCTTCTCGCGCACATCCACGTCGGCGCCCGCGTCCAGCAGCGCCCTGACGATCACGGCGCGACCGATGCAGGCGGCACCGTGCAGCGGTGTCATGCCGTAGTTATCCTGAACGTTGGGCTGCGCTCCGGCTCTCAGGAGCATCTCCACCATCAGACACTGCCCACGGATTGCCGCGCCGTGCAGGGGGGTGCGCCCGAAGCCGTCGCGCGCATTGGGGTCGGCACCACGGTCCAGCAAGGGCTGGGCGATCTGGGGAAAGCCCTTGGCGGCGGCACCATGGAGCGGACTGCTGCCGTACTTATCCCGCACGTTGGGGTCTGCCCCCCTCTCCAGGAGCAGTTGCGTCACCCCGAAATGGCAGCGGTATGCGGCAAGCTCCAAAGGCGTGCGACCATACTCGCTCTTGGCATCCACCGGTGCTCCGGCCTCAAGCAGAAGCTCGACCTCCTCCACACAGCCATGGACGGCGGCGAAATGCAAAGGTGTCCAACCATTGAGGCCGACGGGCTCCGGAGCGGCTCCTTGGTTCAAGGAAAGCTGAACCATCCGCGTCTCACCTCGCCGGGCTGCCTCCCGGGCAGCCACTTGTAGCGGCAATGCACAGTCACCTCGTTCAACGGTTCTCACGCAGCCCCGACAGTGGCCGAGTTCGACGGAACCGGGGCTTGATCCATTCATCGGGAAACAGGCGGGCGGGGTGAGCCTCCGGTCTGTCTCGACACGGCAAACGCCTGTTTGCGGCCAGAGGAGACAAAGGAGGTTTGGCCGGAGCCGATCATAGGACAGGGCGCCGCTGAAGGAGCCGTACCCCGGCGCGGCGTCGCCGCACAATCCGGGACCGGCAGAGGAGGAGTGCGTGGCGCCATCGCCTCAGCGTTCCGGGTCAGGCGATGTCGGAGTGCGTGTCGATCAAGCCCTCGAGGGCGTGCAGGGCCGCGGCGACGAGAGCACCCACCACCGGAGGTACGAGGCAGCAGACGACGAGGTACATCGCCTGGGGTTGGAACCCGGGGATAGCGGGGTTGGCGTCTCTTGTGATGGCGTACAGATAGGATAGGAGCATTGGCTCTCCAGCGCCGGGGGGTGTGAGTGCCAAAGTGCGTTCTCTCGCCGTGGACTGGCGACCGGACGCCGTCCCGCCGGGAGGGCGAGGGCATGAGCCCGGAGGCCGCGGGGCGTCCGGTGGCGCCCGGCGCCGGATCCGTTGCGGGGAGCCGGCGCCGGGACGCACGCAGGCCACGTGGATTGCAGCGGCTACGATGGCGGTGGCCGACTAGCGCACGGTCCTCACGAGCTTCCCCTCGCCCGGCTGCAGGAGCACCTTGGCCCGACAGCCGTGGCGGGAGGCCTGCCACTTGCCCTCTTTGGCATCGAAGACCTCCAGCTCCCCGGGACCCACGACCGTGGTGGTGGCCTTCTGCGTGTAGTCCAGGTTCACCACCATCGCGTGCGTGACCCTGCCCTCGCTGCCGAAGGTGCTCAGGATCAGCCCCTTCATCTTCTCCGGCGGATTGTAGTCCATCCGGGCAATGGGCGGATCGACAGAGAAAGCGCAGTCTTCGGGCAACTCCATACCGCCCTGGGGGATCATGCCCAGGTGATAGACGCCCAGCGACTGCAGGGGCTGCAGCTCCGTGGCGATGCTCACGAATTGCGGATTGAGCGTCTGCACCACGTAGTAGAGCCCGGTGGGCTGGCCGTCCGCGTACGCGATGGCTCCCCTGATATTCGGGTGGCAGTAGACGAAGTACGAGATGCCCTGGGCGCCGTAGGCCAGTGTGGTGTACACGAGGAAGCGCATCTCATCGGCATTGGGGATCCGCATCGAGGGCGACCACGAGGAGGCCTGAACGATGTTCAGGTAGGGCAGCCCGGCGTCCATGGATGCCTTGCGGATCAGGGCCAGGTTCAGGAAATACTGGCCGCCGTCGCCGCCACCCCCACCCGAGGTGAAGTGGTAATGGTCGTAGCTCACCAGCTCCGGCTTGACGATGTCGATGTACTGCCGCAGGTGCTCGGTATAGGCGGTGACCACATCCCCCGTATTGCCGAGCTGCTCGTTACTGGCATAGGTGGGGAAGAGATTGAGGTACGCCATGTGGGCCGGGTCACGCTCGCGCAGGTAGGCAAAGAGCTTGCCCCACTTGGGGAAGGTGGATGCATTGGGCTCGTCGGTGATGTAGTAGGAGTACAGGGCCGGGTGGTTCTTGACGCGGTCGATCAGGGCGTCCAGCTTGGCCCTGGCCTCGGGGTCCTCGAGACTGGCGGGGCTGATCAGACCATCTTGGAGCTGGGCCCGCAGCCCGTGCCGGTGAACGAGGTCCAACTCCTTCTCCCCACACCAGACCACGTTGAAGCCTCCCTCGGCCATCTGCCGGGCCACGGCATCGGTCATCGCCGGCCCGGCCCAGTAGGTAACGATGGGTGTGCCGACCTGCCAATCAGTCACGGGGCTTTCCTCCTGGGCGACTGCGATCGATACGGTGAGAGCGAGAACCACGGCATAGTTTGCGACGCGGGCATGGAGCATGGCTTGGCGGCCTCCTTGTCGGGATGGGTGTGTGGGTCTCGCGGGTCCGCGGGTCGCCCGCCGCTGGGTCACCTCAACGGCGGCTCGTAGACACGGAAGCTCTCGATCGGCACCGCGCCGTCGCCGTTGGCGATCAGCTCCAAGGTGTGCGGGCCGTTGCTCAGGCCCTGCGCCAGCGTGGTGGCGTACTCCCTGCCCGGGTCGAAAGCTCCTCGCGCTGTGTAGGTGTCCGCAAATAGCGGCCGGGTCTCCCAGGTGATGACGTAGTCCTCCGGTAGGGGTATCTTCCTGTACTCCAAAGACCGCAGGACCATCCACATCCCCTTGTCGATCACCACCCGGCCGGAGTTGGAGACGAAGCGCTCGTCATGGCTGCCCTCCCCATCGGGGCCGGTAACAGAGCCGCTCAGGGAGAACCGCAGCGCCTTCTTTTCCAGATCACATTCGGTGATCTTCAGCGTCCAGGTCTCCGGAACCGGGGGCTTCTCAAAACCAATGCGGTTGATCGCCGGCCACCACACGCCGGGGCCCGCGGTGGGGCGGCTGTGATAGAAGAGCTCCGGGTACTCCGAGGGCGCCTTCCCGTCGATGAGCACCCGGGCGCTGCCCATCGGCCCTGCGTCGCCGGGACCGGCGAGCACTTCCACCTTATTCCCGGTGAAGCTCAGCTTCACGCTTCCCTCGCCTTTACCCACGAACCTTGGTGCCTCCACCGCATAGTCTCGCACCATGTCCTTCCAGTCGTCCTGAGGAAAGCTCGG